>JAIORE010000181.1 GCA_021108315.1 Candidatus Cloacimonadota bacterium | reverse complement strand
TATTTTCTATTCGTAATTTTTTATTTTCTTCTTGTAATGTCATATAAACATTATAATTTTTTGATACTTTTTAGTCAAATATAAAACTACCTGAGTAGTTACCTTTATTTTGATTATATTTATTTAAACATAAATCAATTTCAATAAGTGCTACTTCATAATCATCAAGCCTATAATAACAAGTTGATAGAAAATAATAACAGACAGTAGAATAGTCAATATTGCTGTTATTTACGATTTCTAAAGTTTTCCGAAAAATTGGAATTGCATCTTCAAAGTTTTTCATATAGGAACAAATTATACCTTTCTCTAAAATGTATCGAACATTAAGTGAATCTGTTAATAATGCGAAATTTATGATTTCTAATGCTTCCTCATAACGCTCTTTTTCTGACAGTGCTCCAAAATAATTGCTGAGTTGAGAATCATTAAGTGGAAATCTATCATAAACTGCTTGATAATCATTAATTGCCTTTTCGCTTTCATATAAAACTGAATATATCGAACCTCTGCGAGCAATATAATCATCTAAGGGAGATTGTAAGATTGCCTTATTTATTTCAATTAAAGCTTCTTCATAATCATTGATTCCAATAAAATATTGATATTTAAAAAAATAATACTGATGAATAGGATCGATATCTATTGCTTTATCAATAACATCTAATGCTTTTTTGTGGAATTTCTTTCTTGATAAAGCCCAAGCATAATTTAAAGTCTGAGCTTTGTCCAAGTTATGATCTTTAGAAAGAGATTGAAAATCTTTAATAGAATTATCATCTTCTCCTATTCGAGCATAGATTAAACCTCTGCGAGCAATATTGTCATCAATTGGATTAATTTGAATTGCCATCTCTAATGCTACAAGAGCTTCTTTATATTGTTCTAATTCTCTATTAGAAGCCGAAATATAAAGATATACCTCTTCGTTATTAGGATTTGTCTGTGATGCTTTTACAAAAAAACCGATTGCTTTATTGTACTCTTTACTATCATAACAATCAACCCCTTGAACAAATAAATATTCGAATCTAAGTTTAAGATATGTTTTTCCTGCCATATCTGGTCCACAACCCATAAGCAAGATTAGAATAACGATTATAAATATTTTCTTCATATTTTTCTTTTTCCTTCGTTATTCATTATTCATCATTAATTATTCATTAATCTCATTTCCATTCAAATCTCTCCAAAATCTATAATCTCCATCTACAGTAATGATTTTGTAGAAATATTTTACTTCTGAACCGGTTAATATATGAGAATATTGGGAACTTCCTGAAATACCAAGTAAAGTAAAGGTCGAATTCTGATTTTCCGAACTGTAAATATGATAAGTATCTGCTCCGGGAACATTTTCCCAATTAATTATCATCTCATCGGGGTTTTGATAATTCAAAGTAATTTCTTTTGGACTTCTCGGTTTTGCTGACGAATCTACATAAAAACTTCTTACTTCCGAATATGTACTTTCACCATAAGTATCAGTAGCTTTTACTGTCCAATAGAATAAAGTTGCGGGTGTACAGAAAGGTGTATAAACTCCGGTTTCGGTGGTAGCAACTGAATCAGGAGCAGAAAATGAAGCGGTTTGATCTAGAAAAACGGTATAGAAAACGGTATCTCCGGCATCAGGATCAGTTGCTGTATTCCAAGTAAGTAAGATAGAAGTTTCATCAACTGTTTCCAGATGATTTGGTGAAATTAATGTAAAATCATCAGGTGGGTCAATAACAAACACATCAAAATACCAATTCTGCTGATTGGAATTGGTTTCCAAGCCACCGAGATCATAAACTGTAACTCTCCACCAGTATCGGGTGTCATCATCTATTTCATTATTACTCAATAAGAATTGACTACCTTCTATATCATTTATTGTAACTGTAGTTCTCGTTGAAAAATCATCTGTAGTACTCAATTCAAGTCTGTATTTTACTGTATCATTTGGGGTTGGATCAATAGATGTTTCCCAATCAAGCACAGTGTCATAAGACTGGATCGTTTCGCCCATTGCAGGTGAAAGTAGGTCAAATAAAGATGGAGCTTCGGATAAAGACGTTGTCAGGAAATCTGCATAATCCACATAATCACTAACTGCATTTCCCAATCCACTTGGATTTGTAGTAACATTATAAGGACCGGTCGCATCTCCCCACCAATTGTAAGCTGCATTTACAGTAATTGCTGAACTTGTATTTTGAACACCATAAGTTGTATTGTCGATAATGGAATTTGCATTACCAGTTTCTCCTCCAATAGTTGGATTTGCCGAGGATAAGCAATATATCCCCACATTATTATTATAAATTGAATTTTTAAATATATTGGAAACAGATAGACTGCCGGTTGATTTAATTCCATTATCCAGAGCATTTCTAATAACACTTTGCTTTATCATAGGAGAAGAATTTGTACAAAGTATGTTTGTTGTGGCATATTCGATCGTACATTTATCAAGCTCAGTTAATCCTGAATCACAATATCTGTTAAATCTTAATCCACCCCAATCGCCTGGAGTATTTGTCATGCCGGTAAAAGTAACTCCGGTAGCTTCAATTGATCCGGAATATGCCGAAGCTGAAGCATGACCGATAGTCATGTAATCACCGGCATCAAACATTAAGGTAATTCCTGAATTGATAATTAAATGCGGATTACTGGAGTGCCAGACAGTAATATTACCATAAATATCAAAGGGTATTCCTTGGTTTATCCATTCGGCATCATAATTTACATAATCTCCATTAACATAGATCCTTTCCGGATTGTTTCCTGAATAAACATTATCTTCTTTTAAACAGGATAATTCGGATGAG
Source organism: Candidatus Cloacimonadota bacterium (assembly GCA_021108315.1). GTDB lineage: Bacteria > Cloacimonadota > Cloacimonadia > Cloacimonadales > TCS61 > JAIORE01. The sequence continues at coordinate 11,433 of JAIORE010000181.1, read as the reverse complement.
TATATTTTTACAGGATGTTCCGCATTATCATAAAATCTACAGTTGCTGACTACCGGCAGAGCACTGCCTTCTGTTATATCATTGATCCTTAAGCCAAATCCGTCATTATTCCTGAAGATAACATGATCCAAGGTCGGAGCAGATTGTGTGATGATTATTCCGGCATTGTAAGCATCACTATATCCTCCATATTCAACAATACAATCGATCAGAATACAGTTTGCATCTTCTGCATAAATAGCAAAATATAAACCTCTGTGAATCTCGCCGGCACTCGCTCTGGTAAAAGTTACTCCTTCAGCTTCCAGAGATCCTTTATAGGCAGAACTGCTTAAATGACCGACTTGAATGTAATCCCCCTGTTTTAATTGGATAATGCAACCTGGCATAATTTGTAGAAGGGGGAATGATGACCCCCAAATGGTAATGGAATTAATTAATAAATATGGAATTCCATGGTCATTCCATATTTGTGATTCATCAATGTTTCCATTTCTCACTTCAATAACATCGTTTCCATTTCCGGTAAGATCGTTATTAGCTCCAATTGATCCTACATCATTTACAAATATTGATAGTGGATATTCTGAATGATTCGATATTGTATTACCGGAAAGTATCGGTCTGCATCCATCCCTTAGATATAATCCGTCGCCTAATCCATCGATGATTTGGCATCCTGTTATGGTTTGTTGTGTCCACCAACTGCTGGTTTTTATATTTACAGATTTTGGTAAAGATCCGGCAGAGCCTGCATTTTTTATAGTACAACCTGATAATATCCCACCATCGGTATAAGCATTAAAAATCAATCCATACCAATGACCAGGAGTATCAACAGTTCCTATGAATTCCACACCTGTCGCATTTAATGTTCCCCAATAAGCTGCACTTGAAGTATGACCGATGGTAAAATCTTTTAGAGCTTCAAATTTGAGTACAGCCCCGAATTGAATATTTAAAGTAACTCCCCCACCTGTATATAAGTTTAGATCATTATTAATATAATAGGAAATTCCATGGTCTAACCAGTCCTGATCGTCAACAATGGTATCACCATAAACAAATATCTCATCAGTTCCGTTTGCTGAAAATGTGTTTCCTTCTCCAAGTGCAAAAAGATCGTTAGCATAGATTTGAACAGGATAATCGGTATTTCCGACAAATGAACAATTGGTAATGACAGGTCTTTGTGATCCGTTAGTAAAATTATTTAATTTTATACCGGAACCTACATTATTTTGAAAAATTACATTGTTGATTATCGCAGGAGTATTTTGGATATATAAAGCATAAGGTGATGCTAACCCGCCGTATTCGATAATTGCATTTTCAATTCGGCAATTTGCATCAATACAATATGTTCTGAAGTTAATAAAATCCCAATCACCGGGTGCCGGAGTTGCAGAATTCGAGGTAAAAGTTATGGGATTGGATTCGGTTCCCACAGCGATTAATCCGCATAAGCAGCACTTGATGTATGTCCGACATACATTGCTTTACCCTGATCAATTTTTATGATCACTCCGGGTTCGATAGTTACTGTGGGATTTGATGTAGAACTGATCGTAACATCACCTGTGCAGATATGCGGATTATCAGCAGCGAGCCAGGTTTCATCGGTTGAAATCGTACCTGTGTGGTAAGTTTGTGCGAAAGCATAAAGTGTGAAAATAATAAAAATTCCTAAAACAAATGATTTTTTCATTTTAACATCCTCCAATGATTTTATTAATATTTTACAATAACAATTTCTGTTCTTGATTATGAAATTTTATATAAGTACTTGGACAAAAGTTTTCCGGTATTTTTTATTCAAAAATCTTGAAACCGTTGAAACGGTTAATAATTTGATAGCGTATAAAATTGGTGACTTTTATAAAATGAACAACATAAAATGAATAAAATAAATTCAATTTAACGAACTTTTACGACCAGTTTGAAAAGAAAGAAAAAACTTATTTCTCGACTAATTTAATTGAGAAACCCCCGATTTTAATCGTGGGTTTCTTTAAAGTATTCTACTTTTAACTTTTTCTTCAAGCCAAAAGTGTAGAAAAAGAATATGCTCAAAATTTCTAATTGTACAGCTCGAAAACTTTTGTCCAAATACTTAAACAATTCTATTATGCAAACATCAAACAAGATGAAATTTCTTTTTCGTAATTACTGACATTTTTTTAGTCTCGTTCCCAATTCCCTGATTGGGAATGCATAATTTCTGAAATCCCATTTTACTAATCGGATTGTTTCAAAAAATAGATGTTTGCACTTTATTGCGTTCTCCAAATGGGTTTTGAAACGAGAATCGCTCAATTAGAGTAAGATTTCCAAAAAAAAATTCTACTTAAAAAAAAGTAGAATTCTAAAAAATATTTAAAATATTATTTCAAAGCTTCCGCCCCCGAAGAAATTTCTAAAATCTCTTTAGTAATGCTGGCTTGTCTTGCTCTATTGTAAAACAAGGTTAATGTGGCAATAAGCTCTGTCGCATTATCTGTAGCTGCTTCCATAGCAGTCATCTGAGCACCTTGTTCAGAAGCAGAAGATTCTAATAAAATTCTCCAAATATCAACATTGATGTATTTTGCTCCCAATTCTCCCATAATTGTATAATCATCTGGTTCATAAAGATAATCTACTAGGGGAACGTCTTCATCTTCGATGGGAACAATCGGTAATATCTGTTTTAAGATAATATTCTGTTGTATAACTGATTTAAATTCATTATAGACTATTTCGACTTTGTCATATTCTTTTATTGTAAAAAGTTCTATTATATTGAAAGCTATCTCACGAGAAATAGAAAAATCCATCTCGTTAAAGATATTTATATAGGATTTTATTACATTATAATCGTGTTTTTTAAAAAAATCATCACCTTTTTTGCCAATACAGATAATATCAACTTGAGAATTTTCTTTCAAATAATTTGATGCTTCTTTGATAATTGAAGAATTAAAAGCTCCACAAAGCCCTCTATCAGAAGTAACAACAATCAATGCTTTTTTTTCATCTCCCGGATTTTCCTCAAAAAGTGGATGTTCAGAGTGTTTATTTTTGAATTGCAAAGTTTGTATCATCGTATTGATAAAATCTGCATAAGGACGTGCTTTTAAGATACGATCCTGAGATTTTCTTAGTTTGGATGCAGCAACCATTTTCATTGCATTTGTGATTTGTTTGGTACTTTTTACACTGTCTATCCGTACTTTAATATCTCGAATATTTGCCATCTATACTCCGTTAACTAAGAAATTTAATATTTAATATTGAATATTGAATATTGAATATTTAAGATTTCTCACTTCAAATTCAATTGTCAAACTCACCCTCGATCCCTCTCTTTATCTAAAGCGAGGGATGACTTCTGCTCTTTTCTTCTTGCTTTTCTTATGTTCCTTCTCTTGATATTAAGAGAAGGACAGCAGGATGAGTTCATTGAGGAAAATAAACAGATCATCATAGTTTATAAAAAAATCTACTTTCTCAAATTATATCACTAATCTCTCCAATAACTTAGATAGATTAAGCGAACTGGGAAATGTTAATTTAATAATTAAGATTTCTCCGTGTTCTCTGCTTGCCCCGTAAGGAAGAATGACTGTACTGGGTTGGTTATTTTTTTTTAGTTTAGGATGAATTAGAATTTAGCAATAACTTTCTTACAAATCTTATGCATCTGTTCTTTAATTTCATCAGTTAGTTTCCCAGTGATGAACTCCTTTTGAAAATCTTTGAATTCAAGATCAAGAGTGGAATACAATTCATCTTCTACTTTGCTAACTTCAGACCGTTCGATTTTATCAAGATAACCTTGGTTTGCCATAAAGATAAGAAAAACCTGTTTTGCAACCGATAGTGGCTGATATTGAGGTTGTTTTAGGATTTCTATCAAACGTTCACCTCGTCTCAATTGAGCTTGAGTAGCTTTATCAAGATCAGAGCCAAATTTAGCAAAAGCTTCCAGTTCGGCATATTGAGCCAAGTTCAAACGAAGCTGTCCGGTAACATTTTTCATCATTTTTATCTGAGCACTACCACCAACTCGAGAAACTGAAAGACCGGCATTAATCCCAGGTCGTATTCCAGAATGGAATAATCTACTGCTAAGATAGATCTGTCCATCAGTGATAGAGATAACATTCGTAGGAATGTATGCAGTAATATCATCAGCCTGAGTTTCGATTATTGGTAATGCAGTTAAAGATCCTCCTCCAAGTTCATTACTAAGTTTTGAGGCTCTTTCCAGAAGACGAGAATGAAGATAAAATACATCACCGGGATATGCTTCACGCCCCGGAGGTCTTCTCAAAAGAAGAGAAAGTTCACGATAGGCTACAGCGTGCTTGGAAAGATCATCATAAATTATCAGAGCATGTCTCCCAGAATCACGGAAAAATTCTCCAATAGTGCAACCTGAATAAGGAGCAAGATATTGTAAAGAAGCAGATTCGGAAGCAGAAGCCATTACGACAATTGTGTAATCCATTGCTCCGTGGGCTTCTAATGTTTTAACAATTTTAGCCACTGAAGATTTTTTCTGACTTATACCAACATAGATGCAAATTACATCAGAATTTTTTTGATTGATAATTGTATCAATAGCAATAGTAGTTTTTCCTGTCTGACGATCACCACTAATCAATTCTCTTTGACCTCGACCAATTGGAATCATAGAATCAATTGCTTTAATACCAGTTTGTAATGGTTCCTTCACTGGTTGACGCTCTACTACACCCAAGGCTTTTCGTTCCACAGCCATAAATTTATCAGCGTTTATCGTACCTTTTCCGTCAATGGGTTGTCCCAAGGAATTTACAACACGACCTAACATCTCGTTTCCAACCGGAACTTGCAGAATTTTCTTGGTTCTTCTGGCAATATCACCTTCTTTAATTTTTCGAGTGTCTCCAAAAATGATACAACCTACATTGTCTTCCTCCAAGTTTAATGCCATTCCTACAGTATCTCCCGGAAATTCAATCATTTCTCCGGACATTACATTTTCCATTCCATAAATACGAGCGATACCATCCCCAACTTGGACAACTTTCCCAGTTTCAGAGACATCAATCTCAAATTTAAAATTATTTAGTTTGTCTTTTAGAATTGAACTTATTTCATCAGGTTGAATTCTCATATAAACCTCATTAGTATTCAGCTATTTTTGATAATCTGATTAAATTGTTTTTTATTGAACCATCTACAAGCATTGAATCTGTTTCAGCGACAAAACCTCCAATAATAGAGGGGTCAATTATTGTTTTAAAAATAATCTTATTATTAAACAGATCTTCAAGTTTTATTTTTATCTTTTCTATTGTTTCAGGAGAATGTTTATGAGCAATCTTCAATTTTACTTTTATTTGGTTTCTTAATGATAAAATATTTGTTTCAAAATCAGATAAAATCATCAGAATTAAAGAAAAACGGTGTTTTTTGATAAGCAAATTGAATAGATTAGACCATATTTCTTTGTTTTGTAATGTATTGGTAATTTTTTGAGCGATCTCAAGTCTATCTTTGATTGGGTAGAGAAATGAATCCATAATACTTATTGATTGAGGTGAATCGGAAAAAATCTTATCCAACCTTTCAATATCTTTTAAAATAGATGGAAACAAACCGACATCTATCAAACGAATAAGGGCTTTTGAATATCTCTGAGCAATTAATTTGCCTTTCACCCATTTCCTCTTTCGGAAACAATTTTATCAATCAATTTCTTATCGTTGGTACTATCAAGTTTTTCCTGAAGAATTTTTTCAGATAATGAAGAAACCATTTCTGCTATTTCAGACTGGATTTCTGTAATTACTTTTTGCCTCTCAAGTATAAGTTGTTCTTCTGTTTCATGAAGCATTTTCTTATCTCTTTCATGGGCATCTTTTATAATGACATCAACTTGTTTATTAGCTTCTTTTTGAGCTAATTTCTTAATATTTCTTACTTCAATTGCTGATTCTTTTAATTCATTTTTCTTCTCTAACACAAGTTGATTAGCTTCTTCTTTAGATTTATGAGCCTCATCAATATCTTGTGAGATTTTGTCCTGCCGTTCAGTTAAGAACGTTATAATCCGTTTGTACAATAATTTTTTCAAGACAATTATCAACAAAATGAAATTAATAATAACAATGATAAAAGTATAATCTACACTTATCATAATAACTCCAAAATTTTAGATTATTTGAGTTAGAAATTCTACATAATTGGTTATTTTCATCATTTTGAGTATTTCCTCATGCTTTTCTCGCGAAGGAACTGCGTTATAATGAGATTCTTAGAAAGAATACCTAATAAAAACTCAGAAAAACCGATTTTTTATTATGCAAAACCCTTAATATTAAGTTGCAAAAATAAGTAAAAGAGCAATAACAAGCGAATAAATACCAGTAGATTCCGATACTGCTTGTCCCACTAACATTGTTTTCATAATCAAAGTTGAATTTTCGGGTGAGCGAGCGATACCTTCACACGCTTTTCCTGCTACAAATCCTTCACCGACTCCAGGTCCTAAAGCACCAATTCCCATGCAAATTCCTGCACCTAATAACGCTGCTGCACGTGCAATCTGTTCCATTTTTCCTCCAAGATTATATTTTTTATTTTACTGCAAATAATAATAAAAGCGAAATTACCAATGAATATATAGCAGTTGATTCAGAAACTGCTGCTCCGAGAAACATTGTTTTCATAATATTTGGTCTTTGTTTGGGATATCTTCCTAACATATCGTTGGCTCTGCCGGCAACATTACCGATACCGATTCCCGGTCCTATTGTTCCCAAGCCAATTGATAAGCCTGCTCCCAAAAGTGCTAATGATTTTGTGATAATCCCACCCAATGTGATTCCAGGGAAATTTGCTTGTTGAGGAGTCGAATATAAAAGAAGAAGTGCAATTACCAGTGCAAAAATTGAAGAAGTCTGTGCTAATGCTTGACCAATCAACATATTCCCCATAATTTCATTGCTTTTCTTTGGCATTCTACCAATAGATTTACAGGCTTGTCCACCCGCATAACCTGCTCCGAAAACAGGACCAATAGAACCAAAACCTATTGCAATTCCTGCTGAAAACAAAGCGGTAACTTTGAACCATCCACCATCAGCATTATCCAGACCACCAAAAAGAAGTAACAAAGCAATTACTAATGAAAATATACCACCTGTTCCGGTGGCGGCTTGTCCTATTAACATGGTCTTAAACATTTGATCTTTGGCGTTTGGTTGTTTCATTACAGCATAACTAGCTTCTTCAGCAATATATCCTACTCCAATACCAGAGGCAACAGAAGCCAAGCTCACACTGAGTCCTGCTCCTAAAAATGCTGCGATATGTATAATATCAGTTGAAAAATTCATTAATTTCTCCAGATTTTATAAATAAATAAACGCAAAAACAGCATTAATTTACATAAACCAATGATAAATAAAGACATCATTAGTAGATTTAGACAAGTTGAAATAGTGTTAAAAGCTGTCAAGTATTCTGTTTATGTACTAAATTTATGGTTAAAATGTTTTCTTGTAGAGTATAAAACTCTATGTTAAGCAAACATCTTCTTCTCCTTCAATCTATTGTATTTATCCTATGCATGATGAATAATTTTACCTGAGCTATTCATTGTTTCAGCAAACAATCAAAAAGAACTATGGCAGTTAATTTTTTTTGGTTTCGGTTTATTTATAGATAGGATTACTAACTTAATATTTGTAATTACCATCAAAAATTATCAATAAATTCATAAATTATTCTATTTGCTTTCCAGATATTAACCTGTAGAAACTAATAATATTTACAACTTTAAAAAAGTTGCAAAAAAACTTGACTGATAAAGTTGTCAAAAATGAATAGCGACAAATTTTTATTAAATAAATTGGAGGATACGAAAAATGGCAAAAAAAAAAGCAATTAGTTCTTTTATGACTGAGGGGAGAACATTTCCACCATCAGAAGAGATGAAAAAAGGTGCTCACATTAGTTCAGATGAACAGTACAAAGAAATGTGGGAAAAATCAATCAAAGATCCTGATGGATTTTGGTTAGAACAAGCAAAATCTTTACATTGGTTCAAAGAACCTACAAAAAGTTTGAATTATAATTGGGACACAAAAGGTCGCAAAATTGAACACACTTGGTTTGAAGATGGTCAACTTAATGTAAGTTACAATTGTTTAGACAGACATCTTGGAACTCCCACTGCAAAGAAAACAGCAATTATCTGGCAAGGCGAAGCAGATGGTGATGTAAAAAAATATACTTATGAAGAACTTCATGCAGAAGTTTGTAAATTTGCTAATGTAATGAAATCAAAAGGAATCACAAAAGGCGACAGAATTGCTATTTATATGCCAATGGTTCCTGAATTAGCTATTGTAATGCTTGCTTGTACAAGAATCGGGGCAATCCATTCTATCATTTTCGGTGGATTTAGTGCTGATGCTATCAAAGGCAGAGTTAATGACTCAGATTGCAAAATGTTAATCACTTCTAATGTATCAAATAGAGCTGGAAAACATATCAAATTAAAAGATATTTCTGACGAAGCTTTGAAAGATACTCCAACAATCGAAAGCGTAATTGTAACAAAAGTTAATGATGAACCATGTCATATGGAAGAAGGAAGAGATTTCTGGTATCATGATGAAATGGCAAAAGCAGACGCAGTTTGTGAAGCAGTTCCAATGAATGCTGAAGACGAATTATTCATTCTTTATACATCAGGTTCCACAGGAAAACCAAAAGGTGTTGTACATTCTACAGCGGGTTATTTGATGCACACAACTCTTACTCACAAACATGTTTTCAATATTCATGAAGACGATGTTTATTGGTGTACTGCTGATATTGGCTGGGTTACTGGTCATAGTTATATCGTTTACGGTCCTTTGGCAAATGGTGCTACTTCTGTAATGTTTGAAGGCGTTCCAACTTATCCGGATGCTGGTCGTTTCTGGCAAATCGTAGACAAGTTTGGGATTACAGTTTTCTACACAGCTCCTACTGCAATTAGAGCTTTGATGAGATTAGGTGATGAATGGGTAGAAAAATATAAATTAGATTCTTTAAGAATTCTCGGCTCGGTTGGTGAACCAATCAATCCAGAAGCTTGGATGTGGTATTATGAAAAAGTTGGTCACAAAAATTGCCCAATAGTTGATACTTGGTGGCAAACAGAAACCGGTGGATTTATGATTACTCCTCTTCCTGGTGCTCATACTTTGAAACCGGGAAGTGCAGGAAGACCATTCTTTGGTGTTGAGCCTGTTATTTTGAGAGATGATAGATCAGTATGTGATCATAACGAAGGTGGAAAGCTTTGTATCAAAAAACCATGGCCTGGAATGATGAGAACAATGTGGGGAGATCATGATAGATTTATTGATGTATATTTCACAATGTATGATGATCTTTATTTTGCTGGAGATGGTTGCCGTATTGATAATGATGGTGATTATTGGTTAATGGGAAGAATTGATGATGTTGTCAATGTTTCCGGTCATAGAATTGGAACAGCCGAAGTGGAAAGTGCATTAGTAAGCCATGATGCAGTAGCAGAAGCTGCTGTAACACCTATTCCGCATGACATCAAAGGTCAAGGGCTCTATGCTTATGTAACTCTTGTAGGACATGTAGAACCTACAGATGCTTTGAAAAAAGAACTTATTAAACACGTTCGTAAGGAAATTGGACCAATTGCTACACCAGAAGCAATCCAATGGGCTCCATCACTTCCAAAAACACGTTCAGGTAAAATTATGCGTAGAATTTTACGCAAAATTGCTGAAAACAATGCAGATAATCTTGGAGATATTTCAACTCTCGCAGATCCAAGTGTTGTTGCTCATCTTATTGAAGAACGTAAATTTATCAAATAAAAAAATAGTAATGTGATTAAAAGCCGGATTTGTAATTTACATTTCCGGCTTTTCTTAGTAATAGAAAATATATAAGGAGAAAGAATGTCGGAAAAAAGTAGTATGAATAGAAATTTTGTAGTCATTGGTGCTATTATTATTCAACTTTGTCTCGGAGCAATCTATGCTTGGTCAGTATTTACCAAGCCATTGGTTGATGCTGATTGGACAAAAACCCAGACACAAGCGGTGTTTGCAGTAGGTTTAGCATTTTTCGCTATTGTGATGGTGATTGCAGGACGATTAATGCCCAAACTTGGACCACGTAAACTGGCAATGTCCGGTGGAATAGTTTTAGGACTTGGTTATTTACTCGCCGGTCTTTTTGGTGGAACCAATTTTTGGATGATATTTTTATTTGTGGGTGTAATTGGCGGTTCAGGAATCGGACTTGCTTATGTAGTTCCAATTGCAGTAGGAATGCGTTGGTTTCCGGACAAGAAAGGTCTTATTACTGGTCTCGCAGTAGCTGGATTTGGTTTTGGTGCTACTCTTTGGGTAAAACTTGCCGGAGCTTGGGGACACTTGATTGAGAATATAGGTTTGAGCACTACTTTTTTAATCTATGGAATTGTTTTTCTTGTTTCTGTAGTCATTGGTAGTATTTGGATGGTTTTTCCACCAGCAGGATGGAAACCAAAAGGATGGGAACCTGCTAAAGAAGCTAAGAAAGCTGCCGTTTCAGGACTTCATATGAATAGCTCGGAGATGTTAAAAACTCCTCAATACTATATGATTTTACTCACTTTTGCATTTGGCGCAAGTGCCGGCTTGATGAGTATTGGTTTGATGAAACTTTTCCCAATGCAAGCTTTAGCTAAAAATGGCTTTAGTGAAATTGCAGCTTCTGGAATTGCCGGTACAGCTATGGCTGTTTTCTTCTCACTAGCAAATGGAATTGGAAGAATTGCCTGGGGAGCAATAAGTGATAAACTAGGTAGAAAAAAATCGATTATTTTGATGATGGCTACTCAAGGTGTATTTGTGATTGCATTCCAATGGATTGCTGGAACTCCAGCTCTTCTTTATTTGGGAGCTGCACTTATAGGATTTAACTTCGGTGGGAACTTTGCACTTTTTCCTACAATTACGGCAGATACTTTCGGAACAAAACATATCGGACAAAATTATGGATGGGTTTTCCTTGCTTATGGAATCGGTGGAATTTTTGGACCAATTATGGGTGGAAAATTAGGAGATATGGATAATTTCTCTCTCGCTTTCATAATTTGTGGTGTACTATGTCTCGTTGCTGCTGGAATTATTGCTGGTGTGAAACCACCAAAACTAAAAACAGCATAGCATAGTATAGTATAGTATATTTTATTTGATATTTTTTATAAGAGGTTGCTTCGGTGATCTCTTTTTTTAGATTACCCACTCAATTCTCAAAATAGCCGGTAAATCTCTTTTGAAATATTCTTTGTGATCTAACATTTTTATCATAAATTTGGCATCTTTCATAGAGTTGGTTACACTTTTACGAATATTTAAAAATAAAGCAAAA
>JAIORE010000411.1 GCA_021108315.1 Candidatus Cloacimonadota bacterium | reverse complement strand
CCTGCAATATAGGAAGTTATATCTTTCCGTAAAAAGACACAATATCTCACTATATACCTATAATGCTATCAGTTACAAAATATGCACATTTATTTATTTAAAGAAATTTTGCGAAGAGTAGGCCAAGATCCCGAATGCTTTCGGGAGGAACAAAATGGGTGTTATAAAAAAAGGACGATACAAAAATATCGTCCCTTGTAGATTCTATTCTTTATTTCATTAAAATTGCTTTTTGTACCGAGATAGTTTTCCCTGCTGTCATTCTAATTAGATAAATTCCTGAGGTAGCTGTATATCCATTATCATAAGTGCCATTCCAGATAATATTGTATTCACCGGCAGTTTGACTATTATTGATTAGTGTTTTTACCTTTCTTCCTTTTATATCATAAACCACAATATTGACAAATTCAGCTTGTTTTGATTGGTATTTGATATTTGTTTCAGGATTAAACGGATTTGGATAGATTCCGATAAGTTCTGTTGAAATAATATTAATTATGTTTTCATCTGAGAAGGCAACATATATTTCAATTTCTACTTCGTTTACAGTAGATTCCCCACTATCGTAAATTGCAGTAATAGCATATAGATAAGTCCCATTGGGTAGATTAAAATCAGTGTAAGTTAGTTCTGTAACTTCGGCAATTTCTAAGCCATCTCTATAGATTTTGTAACCGAGTAGATCACGTAGTACAGGAGCATCCCAAGTAAGAACTACATCGTTTTCATTTTGGATTTCGTAAGCTAAGTTTGTGGGAGCGTAAAGTACTTCGATTATAATATTTACTGTATTTGTCGGTGCAGATTCTCCACTTTCATAAACCGCTGTCACATAATATTCGTAAGTTCCATTCGCTAAATCTGAATCTTGGTAAGTTAATTCTGTTACTTCGGCAATTTCCACGTTATCTTTATAGATTTTGTAACCAAGCAGATCACGCATTTGTGGAGCTTCCCAAGCAAGAACTATATCGTTTTCATTTTGGATTTCGTAAGCCAAGTTTGTGGGTGAATAAAGTACTTCGATTGTGACTTCTACTGTATTAGTTGGTGCTGATTCACCACTTTCATAGATTGCAGTAACAAAGTATTCATAAGTTCCGTTTGAAAGACCTGAATCTGTTAAAATTAATTCTGTTACTTCAGCAATTTCAACATTATCTTTGTAGATTTTGTAACCAAATAGATCACGTAGTGCAGGAGCTTCCCAAGTAAGGATTACATCGTTTTCATTCTGGATTTCGTAAGTTAAGTTTGAAGGAGCATAAAATACTTCGATTGTGACATTTACCGTATTTGTAGGAGCTGATTCGCCACTTTCGTAAACTGCTGATACATAGTATTCATAAGTTCCGTTTGAAATATCTGAATCTGTATAACTCAAACCTGTTACTTCGTCAATTTCAACATTATCTTTGTAGATTTTGTAACCAAGCAGATCACGCATTTGTGGAGCATTCCAAGTGAGAACTACATCGTTTTCATTCTGGATTTCGTAAGCTAAATTTGTAGGTGGGTAAAGCACTTCGATTATGACAATAACTGTGTTTGAAGGAGCAGACTCACCACTATCATAAATCGCTGTTACATAATATTCGTAAGTTCCGTTTGGTAAGCCCAAATCAATTCCAGTTGGCATTTCTGCTTGCCATAATACTCCATTTCTGTAAAGATTGAAGCCGATAAGTTCTCTTATTTCAGGATTTCCCCAAAAAAGATAAACATCATTTCCATTCTGTATTTCGTAAGTTAAGTTAATGGGAGGGTAAAGTATTTCGATTTCAATTTCAACAACATTAGATGCTTCAGAAATTCCAACTTCATAAAGTGCTACTACATAGTACTCATAAATTCCATTGGCAAGACTTTCATCTAAGTAATATGTTCCCAAAGATTGGTCAACAACAGCAATATCAACATTATCGCGATAGACAATGTAACTCAATATCTCACGTGTTGGTGCATCCCAATTCAATTCAATATTGTTACCATTGACTATGGAAGCAGTAAGATTGGTAGGAGGATAGGCAACTGCAACATTGAGCGTTACAGGATTTGAGAATGAGGATAAACCTTCATTATATATCGTAGCAACTTTGTAGGTGTAGATATTATTTGCTAAACCTAGATCATCATAATTTGTCTGATTTTCGGGTACTTCTGCTAATTCCCCGTCATTTCTATATATTTTATAACCTAAGATTGGAGTTTCTGGATTTTCGGGGGCATCCCAATTTAAAACAACATCAATTTCATTAACAACTTCGCCTATCAGATTTTGAGGAGGATACAAATTCGGCATTACAAAAACTTCTACTTCTTCAGTATTGGTAGGTTCAGATAAACCAGCTGTATAGGAAGCTTTTAAATAATAGTTATAGGTGCCATTTGCCAAATTTAGATCATCAAATGATGTTGTGCTAAAATCAGCTACATTTGTGATAATAACATCATTACGATAAATAATATATCCAATAAAATCTCTGGTTAATTGGGTAATTGGTTGTTGCCATATTAAGTTCACATCATCATCTGTTACAGTTGCAATCAAATTCGTTGGTGGATAAGTAACTTCAATAATTGCTATTGCTTCGTTGGAATGAGTTGATTCATCAGCATCATAAATTGCAGTAACAGTGTAAGAATAAGTTCCGTTTGTTAGATTTAGATCATCGTAAGTTAAAGTATTCGAATCATTTATTTGAGAAATTTCTTCCCCATTACGATAGATTTTATAACCAAGGAAACTTCGCAATCCACCACTTGTAGCTGGTAAATCCCAATTTAAAGCCACATCATCATCAAGAACTGAGGTGACAAGTCCGGTTACTGAATATAGTACTTCCACATTTGCTTCGGCAACATTAGAATGAGTAGATTCTCCTGCATCGTAAATTGCGGTAACAGTATAAGAATAAGTTCCATTTGCCAAATTAAGATCATCATAAGTTAATGTATTTGAATTGCTTATTTGAGCAATATCTTCACCATCACGATAGATTTTATAACCAAGAAAACTGCGTAATCCACCACTTGCTACTGGTAAAATCCAGTTTAAAGTCACATCATCATTTGTAACTGATGTAACAAGTCCGGTTGCTGGATAAAGAACTTCCACAACTGCTTCTGCAACATTAGAATGAGCTGATTCTCCAGTATCATAGATTGCTGTAACAGTATAAGTATATGTTCCATTTGCTAAATCAAGATCACCGTAAGTTAATGTGTTTGAATCATTTATTTGAGAAATCTCACTATCATCACGATAGATTTTATAACCAAGGAAACTGCGTAATCCACCACTTGTTACAGGTAAATTCCAATTCAAAGTTACATCATCGCCTAGAACTGAGGAGATAAGTTCGGTAGCAGGATAAAGCACTTCTACAATAGCAACTGCTACATTAGAATGAGTTGATTCTCCAGCATCATAAATTGCGGTCACGGTATATGAATAAGTTCCGTTTGATAAATTTAGATCATCATAAGTTAATATATTTGAATCATTTATTTGTGCAATTTCACTACCATTACGATAGATTTTGTAACCAAGGAAACTTCTCAAACCACCACTGGTTACAGGTAATTCCCAATTCAAAGTTACATCATCATCAAGAACTGAGGTTACAAGTCCGGTGGTTGGATAAAGAACTTCCACAATTGCTTCTGCAACATTAGAGTAAGTAGATTCTCCAGCATTATAAATTGCTGTAACGGTGTAAGAATAAGTACCGTTTGTTAAATTTAGATCATTGTAAGTTAAAGTATTTGAATCGTTTATTTGAGCAATCTCTTCATTATCACGATAGATTTTATAACCAAGGAAACTGCGCAATCCACCACTGGTTACTGGCAATTCCCAGTTCAAAGTTACATTATCTTCCAAAACAGAAGTAACAAGTTCGGTAGCCGGATAAAGTACTTCTACAATTGCTTCTGCTACATTAGAATGAGCTGATTCTCCAGCATCATAAATTGCTGTAATAGTATAAGAATAAGTTCCATTTGCCAAATTTAGATCATTGTGAGTTAAGATATTTGAATAATTTATTTGAATAATCTCATCACCATCACGATAGATTTTATAACCAAGGAAACTTCGCAAACCACCACTGGTTACTGGTAATTCCCAATTCATAGTGACATCATCATCAAGAATTGAGGTGACAAGTCCGGTAGCTGGATAAAGAACTTCTACAATTGCTTCTGCGACATTAGAATGAGTTGATTCTCCAGCATCATAAATTGCTGTAACTGTGTAAGAATAAGTCTCGTTTGTTAGATTTAGATCATCGTAAGTTAAAGTATTCGAATCATTTATTTGAGCAATTTCTTCACCATCACGATAGATTTTATAGCCAAGGAAACTTCGCAAACCACCACTGGTTACAGGTAAATTCCAATTTAAAGTTACATTGTCTTCCAAAACAGAGGTAACAAGTCCGGTTGCAGGATAAAGCACTTCTACAATTGCTTCGGCAACATTAGAATGAGCTGATTCTCCAGCGTCATATATTGCAGTAACTGTATAAGAATAAGTTCCATTTGCTAAATTTAGATCATTATATGTTAATATATTTGAATCATTTATTTGAGCAATTTCACTTCCATCACAATAGATTTTATAGCCAATGAAACCTCTCAAGCCACCACTGGTAATAGGTAATTCCCAATTCAAAGTGACATCATCATCCATTATTGTTGTCACAAGTCCGGTTGCAGGATAAAGAACTTCTACAATTGCTTCTGCGACATTAGAATGAGTGGATTCACCAGAATCATAAATTGCAGTAACTGTGTAAGAATAAGTCCCGTTTGCTAAATCAAAATCATCACCGCTTGTTGTGCTACTAGTATCAATTAATACATCATTCCGATAAATATTGAATTCGATAAAATCTCGATTGTATCGAGTATGATTCCACGAAAGTGAAACATCATCATCATTTACTTGAACTGTCAGGTCTGTTGGAGTAACCGGTTGTTCAATAAAAATTGATGATTCATTAGAAGCTGCAGAATTGCCACTACTATAAACTGCTTTTACGAAATATGTATAAGCACCATTCGCCAGATTTTCATCGAGATAAGAGAGAGTTTCTGCCGTATTAATTGATATTAGGAATTCATTATTTCTGTAAATATCATATCCCAATAAATCACGAGTTAACCCTCCACTTACTACCGGTAGTTCCCAATTTAATTGGGCGTGAGCAAAATCAATGACCTGTACTTGCAAATTTTGAGGTGGATACAAAATTTCGATTGTCGCAACTATCGCATTTGAAGGATTCGATTCAGCAAAATCATAAACAGCTGTAATATAATAAGAGTAAACACCATTAGCAAGGTTTTCACCAAAATAAAGTGTCTCAATTGTTGTACTAATTACCACATTATCACGATAAATATTGTAATGATTCAAAGCCCGAACAGCAGGAGCTTCCCAAGCTAAGCTAACATCATCGTCAGTGACGATATAAGTAAGATTTTCAGGTGCATAAGGAATTTCCAATTCAATTTCTACTACATTTGAGGGAACTGATTCACCCGAGCTGTAA
This sequence comes from Candidatus Cloacimonadota bacterium, assembly GCA_021108315.1. Taxonomy (GTDB): domain Bacteria; phylum Cloacimonadota; class Cloacimonadia; order Cloacimonadales; family TCS61; genus JAIORE01. The sequence goes on along the minus strand of JAIORE010000411.1, from coordinate 8,722 downwards.
ACTGCTATAACATAATAAAAATAAGCATCATTTTCCAAATCAAAATCAGTATAATTCAAGCTATCTGGATCTGGAATTGTGACGAGAAATTCATTGTTTTTGAATATTTTGTAAGTAAGAAGTTCTCGATCTCGACCTCCATTTGTAGGTTTTTGCCAAGTCAGTTCAATATCATCATAATTGGTTTGAGCCTGCAGATTCAAAGGAGGATACAAAACTTCAATAAAGAATTCAATACTTGAAGTTGGAGTAGATTCTCCGGTTGTATAATTTGCTGTAACATAATAATTGTGAGTTCCATTGGGAATATTTAAGTCTTCAAAAGTAATAGTTTGAGGATCACTGATATCTATGAGAAGATTATCATTCCGATAAATTTTATACCCCAAAAAGTTACGTAATCCTCCACTTGTTTCAGGAATTTCCCAACTCATACTTACATTATTTTCTTCAAATAATTCTCCAGTAAAATTTTGAGGAGGATAAAGAACTTCAACCAAAATACCGGAAATATTGGATTGATCAGATGCATTCATTCCGTAAATCGCTTTCACGTAATATTCATAAAATCCATTCGTAAGATTTGTATCCTGATAAAAAGTAGTTTGCGGTGAGAAAATAGCAGCAATTATGGTTTCATCTCGGAAAATTTGATATCCGGTTAAGGCTCTGGTGGGTCCATTTGCAGGTAAATCCCAATTCAAATTCACATTTATGCTTTCAGAAATCTCAGTTGTTAAATTTTGAGCTGGATAATAGATTTCAATATTTACAGAAACAATATTGGATGGATCCGATAACTCTTCTGTATATATAGCTTTGAGAAAGTAATAAAATGTGCCATTTGGTAAATTGTAATAAAAATGTTCTGTAGCTTCAGGATCAAGAATCTCATCAATTTCTACATTATCACGATATATTTTGTAGCCTAACAATTCACGATCTCTTCTACTCTCTGGTGCTGTCCAAGTTAGTTGAACATCATTATCATTTAAAACATTTGCCACAAGGTCGATCGGTGGATAAGGAATGCCAATTGCTACGATTACTGTATTAGAAGGAATAGAAACATCCTCACTATAAACTGCTTTGAGATAATAGGAATAAGTTCCACTGGGAACATCCAAGTCTTCATAAATTTGGATGCTGGGATTTTGAATAGTTGAGAGAATATTACTATCTCGGAAGACCTGAAAACCTTGTAGCGATCTTGAGCCATCAGTTGGTAAATCCCAAGTTAAAATTACATTATCAACACTTACTGTAGCTTCCAAGTTGGTTGGAGGATAAGGGATTTCCACATCAGCAATTGCAATATTTGAAGGAGCAGATTCTTCATTTGTATAAACAGCTGTCACGTAATATTCATAAACTGCATTCGGAAGAGAAAAATCTGTATAAGTAAGAACTGTCGTGTTCAATATATTAGCAATAGGATTCCCATTTTTGTAGATTATGTAGCTGGTTAATGCTCTATTTCTTCGTCCTGTAGAAGGTATTTGCCAAGCTAATTGAACATTATTCCCATTTTGAATTGTAGCAGTTAAATTTTGAGGAGGATAGGCAATTTCGATAGTTACAACAGCAACATTTGAATCTCCAGAAACCAAAGTATCATAAACTGCTTTGACAGTGTAATAAAATGTTCCATTTGATAGATTTGTGTCTTGATAAACTAGCTCTGTAGCTGCAACTTCAGCTATCATAGTACTATTTCTAAAAATACGATAACCTGTTACAAAATATTGCGAACTTTGAGGAGTTTGCCAGACAAGTTCTACGCTGTTCTCATCATAAACTGCTGCGTTCAAATATAAGGGAGGATTAGGAACTCCAACAGCTGCAACAGCAATATTAGAAGGCTCTGAGAGTTCTTCACTATAAATTGCTTTAATAAAATAGTAATATGTTCCGGTAGGCAGATCGTTATCAGCATAAACTGTGGTCTGAGCGTTTGGAATTGTCGCAATCTCTTCCTCATCACGGTAAACTTTATAACCAGAAAGAGCTCGATTACGAGAATTCGCAGGTGGCATATTCCATTCTAAAGTTACATCATCATCATTCACAAAAGTTATCAAATTCTGAGGTGCATAAGGAACTTCAATTTCAAGAGAAACTGCGTTCGATGGATTGGAATAACCTTCAAGATAAACAGCTTTTACAAAATATTGATAGCTTCCATTGGATAGCATTTGATCAAAATATCCGGTTATTTCAGGATTATTTATCGAAGAAATAGAAACACCATTACAATAGATTTCGTAACCCAATTGAGTGTTATTTTCATCAGGAATTGGCATTTCCCAATTTAATTGAATATTGTTAAATCCAAGTAACTCAGCAGTTAGATTTTGAGGAGGATGTACTGCGATACCACCTTCGGGGAAATCTATCGCATCTACCCAAGCACAATCTTGTCCATCAATATAGCTACCATCTTTTTCATAAGCCCATTTGAAATTATGAACACCAGCTTCTACCGGATAATTCATAAATTCCCATTCTCGTTCGCCACCCCAACGTTCAATCTCTGCATTATCAATATAAAAAGTTAGATAATCGTAGTTATTTGCACCATCATCTTCGCAGGAAACCTTTCTAAAAAAGCTAATCTCACCATCTTGATAAACATTTATATCTATCTGAAGAATAGATTGCTGATTATGATTGATTCCACCTGACTTTGCACTATGAGTTCCAAAATAATGTTCCTCGGGAACAACTGCCCAAGGTTCGTCTTCTCCAAAATACCAGTTAAAATCATTAAATTCATTTTCAAAATTTTCATCAATGGTGATAGGTCCTAAAGTTGGCTCAATTCCAATTACAGCAGCCTGATCGGAAGTAAAATCATCTTCACCGGGATTCAAAGAACTGAGCAGATAAAAGCCGTTATCCACTCCTTCTCTTCCCCAATTAAAATGGAAATAATTTTCCCCTTGATAACCATCACAGATAAATCCTATTTCGTTATCTCCATCCATTCCACTGTATAATACTGGTCTTTCCTGATCTAATTCACTGTGTAATATCTCTTTCCATTGAGCATTTGTATAATCATTTTTTACAATAAATTCTGCACTTTGTGCATATTGAAAATAATCTTTTAAAGCATTTGATGAGCTTTCCTGACTGGCATAAGAATTATATGGTCCATAATTTGTATCTATGGCAATCGCACAATGCTCTAATAATATTCGAGTTGCATTATATGGAAAAGTATTGGGCATACGACTCCAATCGTAGAGTGTATTTTCAAAATCTGCAAATTGTTCACCATAAACCGAATGAATATAACTATGTTGACCAGTTCCGTTTGCCGGATGATTCCAATATTTCATTACCATTCCGAGAGAAACAGCAGTTGAGCCAATATCAACTCGATTTCCATCACCATCTGGATCCCAAGGAAAATCATCGTTCCAAGGATTTCCAGTTCCCCATACAGATTGCACCAATGGATCTACATCACGATCTTGATTTGGAATAAATGTTCCATCTAATAAGGCATCCCAAAGCTGATTCCGGTCAATTGAATTATCATTGCGGATTCTTTCGATTTGGGGTACATATTCTGATAAAATTGGATTCAAATTTTCTAAATTTAGTTTGTCACCTTTTGAAATACTGTAAGCAATTATTGGTTCAGTAGTGTCAATTGCCGAGACAATAATATAACCACCACTTTCGATTGTGAAAAAATAAAATGAGGTATTGTTTTCTACTTTGAAAACCTCAATATTGGTAAAATTGATAGAAGAAAGATTCTGTTCAGACGATAACCAGTTTGTGGCAACAGTCTCTGCTTCATTTTGAGAAATTTGTACTGAAAACACAGAAATTGATATTAATAGGAAAAACAATAGAATAAATCGTTTCATATAAGCTCCTTGAGATTTTGTTTGAATTTGTAATGGTGCAATATATATTCCAAAAGATAAGATAGTAATTTTGAATTTATAGAATAGAGAAAATATATATTTTAAAAGACTAACATTTCTCAATTAAAATTCAATTCTTCAAACTCTCCCTCAGTGAAAAAAAAAGATTTCACTAAGTAAACTCAGTTCCTCTCTTACCCCATCCCCAACCCTTCCCCTTCGTAAAGGGAAGGGAGTAGTTTCCCCCTTACGAAGGGGAGTTAGAGGGGTTCTTCTTGCTTTCCTTATGTTCCTTCTCTTGAAATTAAGAGAAGGACAGCAGAATGAGTTCATTGGAAAATAAACAGATCATCATAGTTTATAAAAAATATGCTTTCTTAGATCATATCACTAATTCTTCCAAAAATTAGATAGATTAAACAAACTGGGAAATGTTAATACATTATTGTATTATTTAGTATCTGATGGAAAACTCCGTTTGAAATCTTCTTTTTCGTTTAGATACTATTTAACCTCCACATCAAAGCTCTTTCTTGGATTTTGCTCAATAAATCTTGTTAACTCTCTCATTGTTCCATCAAAGCCAAGAATATAATAGAAATATTTATCCTTTTCTGAAATTATTCCTGTATGAGTGTAAGTTGTAACACTTGTAGTATAATCTATAAAATCAAAATAATTAAAAGAAGCATTTGTAGCATAGATCAAATAGTAATCAGCATTAAGTACATAATCCCAATTCAAAAGTGCATCTGATCCCGAAATTGTTATCAAAGGATTTTGAGGAGCTAACAGATGTGATTCTTGTACAACAATATAGTTTGTTTGAATCAACGAATCAATAATTGCTCCAAAAGTTGCTTTTAATTTCACATCATACATTCCTATTGCAGAATAAGTAAAAACCGGATTTTGTTCATAAGAATCAACTGAACCATCATTTTGAAAATCCCACTCCCAATCTGTGGCACTGTTAGAAACATCAGTAAAATTGACTTCTAAAGATGTATTCCCAAAACGAGGAGTTGCTGTAAAGTCTACCAGAAATGGCCAATCTGCTTGATGATAGAGAGTTTGAATTTCAACTTCTGCTAAAACTCTATTATACAACCTAATATCATCAATTTTACCATCAAAGGGAGTAATAGCAGGATTTGGCACATCTTCTGTGTTATCTCCTATAATTACCGGACGAGAACTACTGATAAATCCATTAAAATTAAGAGAATTTTTGTATACACTATCAAAATAAAACTTAACTTCATTACTTTGCAAGTTCCAAGTTGCTGTTGCCATATGCCAGTTATTATCAGTAATAATATTGGTAAATGTAAAATCAGCACCACTATCAAAAGAGAATTTCAAATCTTGAGGATAGGCTGTTGATTGATTAGCATAAATACACCAATAGTCAGAGCGATCTCTGGTTATAATTCTTCCTTCTGTATCACCGGAAATACTTTCGGATTTGAACCAAACAGATACTGAGAAATATGTATCTAAACTATCAGCATCTTCATCACTTAGCAAGTGGATGTAATCATCTGTTCCATCAAAATTGTAAGCAGTATTAATATATCCAAACCGATCATCAGTAAAGATAGCTCCGCTTACAGTTCCATCAAATCCGTTTCCACTTTCATCAAAAGAATTGCCGTAGAATGGATAATAAGCGACAAGTCCGCTACTTAAATCCATTATGATTACTGAAATATAATCAGTTTTAGTTTCAGTTGAAGTTGCTCTGCCAGCTGTGTCGGTTATCTTAAGAGAAACAGTATAAATTCCTTCTGAGTTATATGTCCATTCCGGATCTTGTTCATAAGAATCTATAGTTCCATCATTATCAAAATCCCATTCCCAAGTTGTGAAGATGAATCCTCAAAATGAATAGGAAAACCGACAAATGCTGCTGTATCACTTACCGTGAATTGAGCAGTTAATTCTAGCCCTTCATTAAACAATTCAGTAATTTCCTCTTCAGTTAGAACACGGTTGTAAAAGCGAATGTCATCTATCAAACCATCATAGTAAAATTCATTTCTAGTACCATCAAATGCTGTTGCTTCAGATCCATCTCCGATAAACCCATATCTTGTTAATGAATCACTTATTGGATTCATATTGGAATAAGTTTGTGTTCCATCTAACTCTCCATCCAGATAAAACTTAACGAAATTGTTACTACTATCAAAAATCACTACTCCGTGATGCCAAACATTATCATTTGAAGCAGTATCAGCATATATATCGAAATTATCATTGATTCCATCGCTACCGGAAAATGCTAACTTGCCATTATCCCCTCGAATATAAACATTGAACCATTCACTTCTATCAAAATCATAGAAAGACCAATTTGCCATATAATCAGTTCCGGAAAAAGAAGTTTTGTACCAAACAGATAATGTAAACTGAGAAAGTGAATTACCACTTGCATAATGGTCATTCAGAGCGATATAATCATCGGTTCCATCAAATACATAAGCACTATTCGGATTTCCGAACCTGTCAATTGTTAATGTTGCTCCATTTTCAGTACCATTATTCCCATTTCCGCTTTCATCGTTCGCATTTCCGTTAAATGGATAATGGGCAACCAGACCGTCTGTTAAATCTGCAAAAACTGCGACAACACAAATAACACATAAAAATGCAATAATTAATCTCTTTTTCATCTTTCCTCCGTTTAAAATTCTAAGTTACATTTATATCAATTCAACATTACTCCACCCCATTCAACAACAGAAGATTTTTTCCTATCAAATCTATTGTATTTTGGAGTCTTAAGCTCTTCTCTTGTGTGTATTCCTTCAAAAAATAACCAAACTCTTAAAACAGATTCCGGTTCTGGAATAATTTTTAGTTCAACATATTTATTAATTTCATTATCTAAAAGAGGATAAACTTTGTAATAAGGATATGATGTAAACCGATTTCCCCAATATTCAATAAAATCTTTGCTCTCTATCTCATTCAAACCTATCTCTTTCAAGATTTTTTTTAGGCTTGTAACCATTCTATCAGCAGAAAAGCAATAACCATAATTAAATTTCGATTTATCAAATTGAACACATTCATAGAAGAGGTAATCATATTTATTATCTATCTTACCATCTTTATCAATAAATACATCCCAACCTGCATTATATTCAGGAATAGACTTTGTAAGAGAAACTCCCTTTTTTAAATCCAGCTTAACTTTATATTGGGAAGGTTGTTCCGGATAGATATAAATTGCCGGCTTTTCATCTGCAATAGGCTCAAAAGAAAGAACCTCAGTATAAGCATTATTTCCATCAACAAAAGGCATAGTGTAGTCATTAAAGATAGAAATAACACTTTCTTCAAAGGGAACAAAAGTTGTTTTTTCGATTGATATAAGGTAATTTCCTGTATTAACATTTTGGAATTGAAACTCCTCTGAATCATCTGTTATTAGCGAATCAACCGGAATAAAGTTTTCTCCAGATCTTCTTTGTAGCACAACATTTATACTATCTGTATCAACACCTTCATAATAACTTTCAATAGTAAAGTTAATTATTGATTCATTTTTATTCTCATAAAGAAGGATATCCTCTGCAATCAAAGGTGTTTCATTTTCAGTTGTTTGAATATATACAAAAGGGCTACAATACTCTAACACACTATTATTAAACAATTCAGCATACATTTTATAATGATTTTCGGGAGTATATTGAAAGCTGTATTCTCCATTAGAATTAGTTATAGTTTCTTCAAAAAAATCATACTGATTAAAACCATACATTGTCTCATTCTCAAAGATATAAACTCGGGCATTTCCTACTTCAGAACTATCTGCCTGAGACAATACCTTTCCGGAAATTTTGTTTTTTATGTTTGTATTGGAATTATTACAACTTATTGTTAATCCGATAATTATAATAAATATTACTGTAAGTTTTATGATCTTATTCATGGTTACTCCTTCGTTATTTTAAAAAACACATAACAATCTTATTGAACCTTACTATTTAAGTAAGCATCTGTTCTTTCAATAATCTTTTCAAAAAAATCTTGTTTAGATTCATATAGTACAGATTCATCTTTCTTTATTGCACTAATTTTTTGTTTCATTAGTTCTAAATCCAAAAATGATTCAATATCTTTTGCATTAAAAATATATTCAACTTCAATGTTATAACCTTTTTCTGTCTTTCTTCTATAACAGAATTGTTCCAAAAATTGAATAAATATCTTTGGATATTTGATTAAATCTTTTACATATTTCTCACAGTCTTTTTCATCACTCCATTCTTTCCAGATATGTAAAATATATGGAAAGTGGTTACTTAATAATAAGTTTTTCTTAATATTGTTATCATTAATTTTATTTAAACAAATTGATTTTAATTTCTTTAATTGTTCTATATTAAAAATAGGTTTACCAATATTTGGCTCTTTTCCATATTTTTCTATCATGTATTCTTCATATTCTATATAATCAAAACAACTATAAATTATTTGGGTAGATTTTAAGATAAATTCAATTATTTCCATCTTTTTATGATCTTCTAGATCAAATAATAAATCATAAGTAATGCTTGAATAATATATCTTTTTACTATCAAATATACTATTCAATTCTTTTTTTAATTCAATATCAGAAATATCAAACATTATAAAAATAATATTTTTTATCTTATCCTCATTTTTTTTTATTTCTTTATCATCAAGAATAGAAATTCTTAGTCTATTAATGACCCTGTTTATTAATACAATTTTTCAAAACATATTTTTCAGTTCAATACAGCAAAAATATGTTTTTGTAAGTCAAAATTTATAATTTTTTTGAAATTTTACTCAAAAAATTA
>JAIORE010000333.1 GCA_021108315.1 Candidatus Cloacimonadota bacterium | reverse complement strand
AGCTTTTATTCATATTTAACTGTATAATATATTAGATGGTTAATGCTTATATATGCCTTCTTTTATTAATCAACAGAATCATTAATAACAGTATTAATTTTATAATTTTCAATATATTCATATATTTTATTTCTAAATCTATCTAAATCTCCAGAAATATTTTTCAATTCTTCTATTTCATTTTGAGTGATACCTTTCTCATCACCTCCTGGATATAATGTGAAATATATATCAAAGCAAGCATCTGAACAAATCCTTAAGTATTTTAACCATTTTTGTTCATCAATCATTTCATGAGAATTAGTTAATAAACCAGATAGTTGAGGAAAAAGTTTGATTAACATTTCTTTAAATGAATCTCTATATTTTTTATCAATTTTATTTATATTTTTCTCTAATTTGTTAATTCTTTCTTTTTGGGCATTGTCTCCAAATTGTCTAGATTTCCATTGAAAATCATCTTTTGATGTGCTTACGAAAAGAACTTTATTCTCACTCATAAAATTAAAGAAATCAGGGAAAAATATTCTAATGACTTCTAATACCATAAGGTCTATAGGATTTACTTCAATTGTCTCCTCTTGAAACAAAAGTGAGAGGTTGAAGCTGTAACTATTCAAAAATCGCTTAATATCTCTAATATTTTCAAAAAAATCAGTAAATCCACTATGAAATATTCCCATCCAATGATTTTTATCAAAAACTTTATCAAATGAATTAGGTAATTCTTTTATATTTTTATTTAATTCATCTAATAATATTTGTATTAATTTTTCTCTTTTCATAAATGGAATATTAAATGGTATTTGAACAATTTTTTTAATAAAATCTTCAGAATTTATACCATTTTCTTTTATTATTCTTTCAATAATTTTTTGATCATAAGCTAATAAATATATTGTATTTGGAAAATCAGCATTGGCTTTAATTATTCTGAATAGTTGTCTTACTTCATTTCTTTCTAATCTATCAATATCATCAATTATTATTAGAATTTTTCTATCTCTTTTTATTAGACATTCCTTAATATCATTTTTGATATTCAATATTGTATAATTATTTATTTTTATCAGTTTTACTACTATAAATTTCTTTATCCATTCCTTTAATATTACAAGTAGAATAATTCCTAAACTACTGTACAAGAATATTTCTTTAGAGATTTCAATAAAAGCCTGAGAAATAAAAATGTTAAAAATTGCAATTATTGGTATTAATATTGGGACTATCTTACTAAAATTGATTGATTTATTAGAGGTTAACAGATCAGAATATAATTTAAATTGGTTTGATAATTTTCCATCAATATCTATTTTTTTTTTAATTTTAGATTTTTAGAAATCTCATTAAAAAAATGCTCAGTAATTTTATTTTGATTTGAAAATTCCCAAGAGTTGAATCTAATTATTGTTGGTTTATCTTCAATATTATTTTCAATGTGTTCCACAGCACAATTGATTATTGATGTTTTTCCTGATCCCCATTTACCGTTCAAAGTAATTACTAAACTTTCTTTCTTTTTCCAATTAGATATTGCTTCACCGAATTTCTCAGAATATCTTTTTATTCCTATAATATCGTCTTCACAACTTATAATTGGTCCATCATGATAATTAAACATTGTATCTCCCAGTCATTATTAATTTTTGTCAGAGGTGCTTATTTGTAAATAATTCCTCTTCACGACCACAACCCAATTATACTCAAGCCTTTCTTTAAAAAGTATCTCGTCAATATTTTAAATTTAACAAGTTACTATCATATTCACATCATAATTAAAAAAAATTCTTGTGTACAGAAAAATACTTTAAGGTGTACAGAGGAATTTTTTATGGTGTACACCTAAAATTATACAAGTCTTGATTAAAAACAATCCTTGAATTCGTTTACAAGGGGTGTGTTAGCAGTTTGATGTAAAAAATAATTTTAATTTTATTAACGATCTATTTTCCACTTACACTCCTTTCATTTGTATGAACTACAATCTACTGTTAGGTAATATCTTCAGTTTATAATTTCCTCGGTTCGAGTGGGATTTAGAGTTAAATTATAACTTTCTCTTTTCTATTAGGATATTACATTTATTTATATTAAAAATACTTCCATAATAATATAAATTTTTGGATATATAATGTATTATTATAGCTGTTTATGGTAAATTTATTTACATTAAACTGCTGACACACCCTTTACAAGCCTCCGCTTGATAACGAAATAAAATGCTAAGACCTTCTTAGCGAAAGACAAAACGAAGCAGAGGCTTCTAATAGTTATTGTGTTCCCAAACAGAGGTTTGGGAACAAGATTGCATCCCGAATGCTTTCGGGATTATTCACTATTTAAGCATCAACATTTTGCGAACTTGCCTTGTTGATTCTGTTTGTAATTTGTAGAGATAAACACCGGAACCAACTTTATTCCCAGAATTATCTTTCCCATTCCATTCTGCATAATGACTACCGAAAGAGAAAATTGGATAAGATTTCACAAGCTGACCTTTGAGGTTGAATATCTCAAGTATTGCGGTTTCGTTTTCTTTTACGTTGAATTTGATTGTTGTTGTGGGATTGAAAGGATTGGGATAAGCGAACTGGAGAACTGTTTCTTTGGGGATTTCTACTGTTTCATCATTTATTGCTACCCTATTGCTGGTTGTAAAATGCCACATTCCGCTCCATAGTTCTTCTCTTTCTGTTGTAGATTTTACTCTCCACCAATACTCGGTGATAGCAAAGAGTTCAGGAGATAGAATAAATGTATTGTCTCCAATATACTGCCCCTCACCAACATTATTGAGATTCTCTGTTGAAGTACCCAAATAAAGCTCATATGTTGTACCCGACTCCACACCTTGCCATGACAATTCGCTGTTATATGATACATCCTCCGCATGTCTTATCGGAGAAGGATAACAAGCTGCATTTAGGTTGGCGACATAAGGAAAAGTAAGGTCAGCAAACCCTCGGCTTTGCAGAATAGGAATATGAACTTCGATTGCTTCTAGAGAAAGAGGATTAGTAAGTTCGTTATATTCTAAAAATAATCTGTCAGAAGTCCCAAGATCAATGTTTTCAACCAGCGGTGAAATATCTGTTATTTTGTTACCATATAATCTCAAAGACCATAAATTCGTTAGATTAGATAGTGCAGAGATGTCGGTGATCTTATTATTACTCAAATCCAAACCAATTAAATTCGTCAGACCTGAAAGTGAGGTGATGTCGATGATCTGATTAGTATACAAAGTCAAATGAGTTAAATCCATTTATCGCTGATCAGATTATTGTGCAAAAACATATATTCTAAATTCGTCAGACCTGAAAGGGCAGAGATATCGCTAATTTGATTATTTTGCAAATACAAATATCTTAAGTTCATCAAACCGGAAAGAGCAGAAATATCATTGACCTGATTATTATTCAAATATAAATATCTTAAATCTGTTAAACTGGAAAGTACGGTGATATCGCTGATCTGATTATCACTCAAAACTAACCACAATAAATTAGTTAAACCAAATAATGTAGTGATGTCACTGATTTGATTATTATCCAGCCATAAACAACCTAAATTGGTCAGACCAGAAAGATCTGGAATGTCATTGATCTGATTATTATACAACCATAAACATGTTAAATTTATCAGACCAGAAAGTACAGATATGTCACTAATTTGGTTATCATACGCACTCAATTCCGTTAAATTTATCAGAACGGCAAGTGCGGAGATGTTGCTGATCTGATTATCCTCCAACCATAAAATCGTTAAATTCTCCAGTTCAGATAATGGGGATATATCGCTGATCTGATTATAAGCCAAATCCAACTGCGAAATATTTGTTAAGTACTGGGCACCTTCAATGGATATAATATCTCTAGCACCGGCATACAAAGTTCCACTTAAACCATTCAAATCAGCAATTGTGGGTTCATAATCTGAGGGTTGCCCGAGTGCATAATTAATTACTGCTCGGAAATCATCATCCGGTACAATTTGAGCAAAAAGCCCCAACCCCATAATACTTATCACAACAATTAATAATAACTTCTTATTCATCTTTCCTCCCAACATTTTCTTCATTATTAACTATTCACTATTAATTATTCACTATTTAAGCATTAACATTTTGCGAACTTGCTCTGTAGATTCGGATTTTAATTTGTAGAGATAAACACCGGAACCAACTTTATTCCCTGAATTATCTTTCCCATTCCATTCTGCGAGATGGCTACCGGCAGAGAAAACAGAATAAGATTTCACAAGCTGACCTTTGAGATTGAATATCTCAAGTTTAGCAATTTCGTTTTCTTTTACACTGAATTTGATTGTTGTGGTTGGATTAAAGGGATTTGGATAAGCTGATTGTAGATAAGTTTCTTGGGAAATTTCTACTATCTCATCATTTAATACTACACTATTACCGGTTGTAAAATGCCACATTCCACTCCATAGTTCTTCGTCTTCGGTGATAGATTTTACTCTCCACCAATACTCAGTATTTGGAAGTAATTCGGGAGAAGTTGTATATATATTCTCAGAATTATGCTGTTCTGCCTCAATACTAATGAGATTCTCCATTGAAGTTCCCAAAAAAGCCTCATACGTTGTACCAATTTCCGCACCTTGCCAAGATAGCTCGCTACTATCTACATCCTCTGCATGCCTATTTGGAGAAGGATAGCAAGCTACATTCAAGTCAGCTTCCTCAGGATAAACAACATAAACACCATGGCTTTGTAGAATAGGAATGTGAACTTCAATTGCCTCGTGAGAGAGAGGATTGGTTAATTCGTTGTACTCAAAATATAAGTCATCACCCCAACCAAGACCGGTGTTTTCAACCAGCGGAGAAATATCTGTAATTTGGTTGCCTTGCAAAACCAAATAGTGTAAGTTCGATAAATCTGATAGTGGGGAGATGTCGCTGATCTGATTATTTTGCAACTGCAAATCCAATAAATCCGTCAGACCGGAAAAAGCGGAGATATTGCTAACCTGATTGCCCCTCAAATCTAAATACCAAGTTAAATTTGTCAGACCTGATAGTGCAGATATGTCACTGATTTGATTGAGATCTAAGAACAAACTTGTCAAATTAGTCAGACCAGATAAAGCAGAGATATCACTTATCTGATTTTGCCCCAAATCCAACCTCGTCAAATTCGTCAAACCAGAAAGTGTAGAGATGTTACTGATCTGATTAATAAACAAATTCAACTCCGTTAAATTCGTCAGACCGGATACAACTGAGATATCGTTGATTTGATTATCATTTAAATTCAAATATGTTAAATTTGTCTGTCGCTGATCTGATTCTCTTGTAAAATCAAACTCGATAAGTTCGTTAAGTACTGAGCTCCTTCGATGGACAGGATATCTGCATTTCCGGCATTTATATATCCTGTTAAACCATTCAAGTCGGCAATAGTGGGTTGATAATCTGCTGGTTGCTCAAGTGCTTCATTAATTTTCATTCTGAAATTATCATCAGGTACAATTTGAGCATAAAGCCCCAATCCCATAATACATATAACAACTATTAATAATAATTTTTTATTCATTTTTTCCTCCTAAATATTTTCTTCATTATTAACTATTCACTATTAATTATTCACTATTTAAGCAACAACATTTTGCGAACTTGCTCTGTTGATTCGGATTTTAATTTATAGAGATAATCACCGGAGCCAACTTTATTCCCTGAATTATCTTTCCCATTCCATTCCGTTAAATGGTTTCCGGTAGAGAAAGCTGTATAAGATTTCACAATCTGCCCTTTGAGATTGAATATCTCAAGCTTTGCTGTTTCGTTCTCTTTCACACTGAACTTGATAGTTGTGGTGGGATTGAAAGGATTTGGATATGCTGATTGGAGAATTGTTTCTTGGGGAATTTCTATTGTTTCATCATTTAATGCAACACTATTGCCGGTTGTGAAATGCCACATTCCACTCCAAAGTTGTTCCCTTTCGGTTGTAGATTTTACTCTCCACCAATACTCAGTATTAGGAAGTAATTCGGGAGAAGTTGTATATATATTCTCAGAATTATACTGTTCTGCATCAATACTAATGAGATTATCATTTGATGTACCCAAGTAAACCTCATACATTGTACCCGATTCCGATCCTTGCCAAGATAACTCGCTACCATATTCTACGTTGTTCGCATGTCTAATTGGAGAAGGATAGCAAGCAGCATTTAGGTTGGCAACATTAGGATAAGTAAGCTCAACAAAACCACGGCTTTGCAGAATAGGAATATGAACATCTATTGCTTCTTGTGAAAGAGGATTGGTTAGTTCGTTATATTCTAAAAATAACCAGTCTCCCGAACCAAGACCAGCGTTTTCAACCAGAGGAGAAATATCTGTAATTTGGTTACCATACAACCTCAAACTCCATAAATCTGTTAAACCAGATAACGGGAAGATGTCGTTAATCTGGTTACTATACAAAACTAGATGAGTTAAATTAGTCAGTCCCGATAGTGCATAAATGTTGCTGATTTGATTATAACTCAAGTATAAATAATCTAAATTTGTCAGATTTGATAGTGCAGATATGTCAACTATCTGATTATTGTTCAATTTTAAACTCGTTAAATTAATTAAACCTGAAAGTACAGAAATATCACTTATCTGATTATCATTCAAATAAAGAGATTCTAAATTAGTCAGACCTGATAGTACTGATATGTCGCTAATCTGATTATTACCCAAATGAAAATGTGGTAAACATGTTAGATTAGATAGTGCTGTGATGTTGTTGATTTGATTATAACTCAAGTATAAATAATCTAAATTTGTCAGATTTGATAGTGCAGATATGTCAACTATCTGATTATTGTTCAATTTTAAACTCGTTAAATTAATTAAACCTGAAAGTACAGAAATGTCACTTATCTGATTATGATCCAACCTTAAATACGATAAATTAGTTAAACCATAAAGTGCAGTGATGTCACTTATCTGATTATGTTGCAAAAATAATTCAGGTAAACTAGTCATATTGGAAAGAGCAGAGATATCGCTGATCTGATTATCTTCCAAATGTAAATAAGATAAATTTGTCATACCGGAAAGAGCAGAAATATCACTAATCTGGTTATTATTCAATCCCAAATGTATTAAATCTGTCATACCGAAAAGAGCAGAGATATCGCTGAACTGATTATTCCTCAAATACAAATACCATAAATTTGTCAGATTAGAAAGTGCGGAGATATCGTTGATCTGATTCTCATTCAAATGTAAACGAGACAGATTCGTTAGACTAGATAGAGCAGAGATATCACTAATCTGATTATCATACAACTGCAAACTTGTTAAATTTGTCAGACCAGATAGTACAGAGATATCTATGATCTGATTCTCTTGTAAACCAAAACCTGTGATATTTATTAAGAACTGAGCACCTTCGATGGAAAGGATATTTGCATCTCCTGAATAAAAATATCCAGATAAAGCATTCAAATCGGCAATGGTTGGTTCATAATCTTCTGGTTGCTCGAGTGCTTCATTAATTCTTGCTCTGAAATTATCATCCGGTATTATTTGAGCAAAAAGACTCAATCCCACAATACTCATAATAACAATTAATAATAGCTTCTTACTCATTTTTTCCTCCCAACATTTTCTTCATTATTCACTATTCACTATTTAAGCATCAACATTTTGTGAACTTGCTCTGTTGATTCAGATTGTAATTTGTAGAGATAAATACCGGAACTAACTTTATTCCCTGAATTATCTTTTCCGTTCCATTCTGCGAGATGGTTTCCGGCAGAGAAAACAGGATAAGATTTTACAAGCTGTCCTTTGAGGTTGAATATCTCAAGTATTGCGGTTTCATTTTCTTTTACACTGAATTTGATAGTTGTGGTGGGATTGAAAGGATTGGGATAAGCTGATTGTAGAATAGTTTCTTGGGGAATTTCTACTATCTCATTGTTTATTGCTACGCTATTACCAGTTGTAAAATGCCACATTCCACTCCATAGTACTTCCTCGTCTGTTGTAGATTTTACTCTCCACCAATACTCGGTATTTGGAAGTAATTCGGGAGAAATAGTAAATGTATTATCCTCAATATACTGTCCCTCACCAATACTAATGAGATTCTCCATTGATATACCGAGGTAAACCTCGTAAACTGTGCCTGATTCTGCACCATACCAAGATAGCTCGCTACCATATCCAACACCATCCGCATGCCTATTTGGATGAGGATAACAAGCTGTATTTAGGTTGGCTTCGTAAGGATAACCTAAATAAGCAAACCCACGGCTTTGTAGAATGGGAATATGGACTTCAATTGCTTCAAGGGAGAGAGGATTGGTTAAACCGTATTCCTCCAAAAATAATACGTCCCCTGAACCAAGTCCAGCGTTTTCAACCAAAGGATAAATATCTGTTATCTGGTTACCATGAACGCCTAAACTTGTTAAATTCGTTAGACCGGATATAACTGAGATATCGCTGATTTGATTATTATTCAATTCCAAGCCAGTTAAATTTGTCAAACTAGTTAGTGAAGATATGTTGCATATATAATTAAACCCCAACTGCAAAGACGTTAAATTCATCAGAACAGATACTATTGAGATGTCACTGATCTGGTTAGAATACATTCCCAAATGGGTTAAATTTGTAAGACTGGATAGTACAGATATGTTGTTTATCTCGTTATTGCTCAAATGCAATTTAGTTAAATTGGTTAGACCTGATATCGCTGAGATATCACTGATCTGATTACTAATCAAAATCAACTCTGTTAAATTCGATAGATCAGATAATACGGTGATATTGCTGATCTGATTATTGTACAAATACAAATTTGTTAAATTGGTAAGGTCAGATATCGCTGAAATAGCACTGATCTGATTGTTTTCCAAATGCAGACCCGTTATATTTGTTAAATATTGAGCACCTTCGATGGATAAAATACTTGAACCTCCAGCATCCAGAGTCCCAGTTAAACTATTCAAATCGGCAATGGTGGGTTCATAATCTACGGGTTGCCCGAGATGTGCATTAATTGCGTCTCTGAAATTATCATCAGGTACAATTTGAGCAAAAAGACTCAATCCCATAATACCTATAACGACAATTAACAATAATTTTTTATTCATTTCTACCTCCAAGTTTTTTATTCAATCTATTTTTTTCATTTTGTTATATTCTCTGGAATACTATTTTTCTTATGACATCATCTATTATTAATACTGTTATTTTTCTGTCGATAACAATTATATTCCTTGCATCAATTTTATCTATTTTATTTAGTATTTGAATGAACTCTCAGTAATCCTTACGAACCTAAGTTAAGCCTCTTTCCCGAAAACATCACATTCACACAAAACATATAGCGAAACAGTTCTATATTTATGTCTAGACATAAAAAGATTTATCTCAGGGCATAAATACATTCTTGTCCTGAGATAAAATAATTTATATCAGGACGTAAATTTTCATTCATCATCATATTGTTTCTGATGAGTCAGCTTAATTTTTTTTATCAGTCTCTTAAATTTTGTGCTTGGTAAGAAATTAATTTTAAATTGTATTATATTCTTAAGTGAAAAATTGTTTTTATCTTCTACTCCTTCACTCCTTATGCTCAAAGAAAAGATTCCAAATTTACCAAGTTTTACAGATTTTCCATCCAATAAAGCATCGCTAACAACCTTTATAAATGCTTCTACTACTGCCACTGTATCTACAGAACTTACAGTAGATATTGCATTGATCCTTTCGGAAACTGCATCCAGATCAAAGATCCCATCACTTTTGGGAACAGCATAGTACTTATCAGGACCCTCTTTCTTAAGGTTCTTTCCCATTTTTTTTAATGAATATTTCAGTGGCATATTGTGTTTATTCCTTATTTCTTTAGTAAAAAAGAAAGAGTCGAACAATATTGTCCGACTCTTTTGAATTAGCTTTACTTTTTAATCTGAGTAGGCAATTTTTCAAAGCGGAAGTTGTTAATTCTCTCTTTGAGCTTCACCCCTTTTGTAAAAGAAATTTTCACATTTTTAATTTTGGAAGTTGTAAATTCATCTTCGGTAAGCACACCTTCGCTACTGGCAACAACTCGAAACGTGCCAAAATCACCCAGTTTCACATTTTTCCCATCAGCAAGTTCTTCTGGAACAACCATTATTAAGGCTTCCAATACCGCTTTGGTATCAATAGGGCTAACTGTAGAAATATCTGCGATGCGTCTGGCAAGATAGTTCAGATTACGTTTACCATCACTTTTCACAGTAGCATAGAACTTTTTGGGAGCGTTCACATCTCCGGGATTTCCTCTTGGTACAAGATTGAATTTAATTGACATTTGTTCCTCCTTTTAGAACCGATTTGATTTAAATTTTTGATAATGGGAATAAATTTATTTTAATCAAAAATATCAAGGGAGAAAAATGATAAGTTTGGTTTAGAAAGTATAAAGCAAAAACGCGAGTACTCAAAAAACAATATTCAACTTTCAATGTATTTTCAATATTTTCAAACTCCCCCAATCCCTCTTGATCTCAAGATGGAAGTATTAAGAAAAGCAAGAAGAGAAAAAATTGAAGGCATCTCTCTCTTTATTCTCCCTGCTTCTCTCATGTTCCTTCTCTTGGATTTAAGAGAAGGAAAGCAGGATGAGTTCTTCTTTTCAAACTCCCTCAATTCCTCTTGAAAGAAACCCTCTGTCCTACGGACATCTCCCTTGTAAAGGGAGACAAGCCTTCCTTTACAAGGAAGGTGGCTGCAAAGTAGTCGGAAGGTTTTTTTCTCCCTGCTTTTCTCATGTTCCTTCTCTTGGATTTAAGAGAAGGACAGCAGTTTACCCTGTGAAATATTTTTTCTTATTTCACATGGGGATGAGTTCATTGAGAAAAATAAACAGATCATCATAGTTTATAAAAATATACTTTTGGAATCATATCATTAATCTTTCCAATAACTTAGATAGAATAAGCGAAATGAGAAATGTTAGAATAGTAAATATTAAATTTCTTGATTTTTGCGACTTTGCGAAAGTTTTTACATTCACGACAACTTGTATGTAAGTTTGATTCTGTAAGTAGTATCTTAGGGATGACAAAAGAATAAATTGGAGATTTATGGGGATACTATAACATTTTGTTCAAGGCAGTAAAATGCTTCATAGCCTGAGCTATGCAGCATTTTACTAACGCAGAAGAAATTGTTAGAGTGATGCCGGAAAATTCAAGTTATTCTTTTGTCGTCCCTTAGCCTACCAATTCAATGAAACTCCCATAATAATTTCCCTTTTTGCATCAACATTTTGAGGATCATTTGTATTCATATCATGCAAATATTGCTCAGGAAGATTCTCATACTGGGTTCCATCATAATAAGGCGAACCGGTACTTAGATAAGCAAAGTTGATATTCTCATAATTAAAAAGGTTATTGATTTTTACAAATAGATTCAATTTTGTAGATTTTAGCAAATTAAAGCTTTTGGAAATAGATAGATTTGCAACTTCGGTATGAGGTTTCCTTTCGCCGTTTACTTCATCACTACTCACATCTGTAAAAGGAGTTCCGGAAGCAAAGTTATATGTCAAATTTATACGAAAATCATCAAGAGGAATTTTAAAATTAGAAAAAGGTAGATACAGTTCTTCCTTATCAGCAACTTTTAAGGTCATATTAAATCCCAAGTTATGACGTGAATCCCATTCCAAAGGAAACTCACGCAGAGGATTTTCAGCAGTTGGTTCAAAATCATACAGATCGGTTGCTGTTCCCTCTGCCCAACTCAAAGAATAGCTAAAAGAAGCATTAAAGAAATTTGATAGAACTCTTTGGAGATTGAGGTCAATACCTTTGGCAGTTCCATAGTTCTCCGAAACAATTTGATACCAATAAACCATATATTGTTCGTTTAAAAAAGTTTTTCCTATGCTGGGATAATTAAAGTTTTTCTTATAATAGATAG
Organism: Candidatus Cloacimonadota bacterium; assembly: GCA_021108315.1. Classification (GTDB taxonomy): domain Bacteria; phylum Cloacimonadota; class Cloacimonadia; order Cloacimonadales; family TCS61; genus JAIORE01. The sequence goes on along the minus strand of JAIORE010000333.1, from coordinate 2,424 downwards.
TAATATCTCCAAAATACTTTTCCGAGAATTGATGCTGTAAACCAATTTCTCCAGTTATGGTAATTTGGGGATCAATATCCGGATTTCCTAAAACGACAGCTTCCCACTCTTCATTACCGGTATAAACATCTGATGGAGAGGCAATTGCATAGATATTTTCAAATAATGGTAGTTGATTTTGATAATTAAAGGCAAAATGAAGAACACTTTTTTGGGATATGGAATGCGATACACCTATTCTCGGTGATACCATAAAATGAAGTCTTTGCTTTTTTTCAAACTCCACCTTTTCATATCTGTTTTGATTATTTAATCGCTGATAATATGCTCCCAAATACCAAGAATCTAACCTAATTCCAGCATTTACAACCAAGCCTTCCCATTCCATTTTATCTTGGAAATAGTAAGCAAATTGCATAGGATCAGCTTTAAAACCATAAGTTTCACCTGATGAATAGATTGTTGCATCATAGATATCATCTAATTCATAAAGATAATACCACGAACTACTGACCTCATTGTACACACTATCAGCAGCTTCTACAGTGTTTAAATAATAATTATATCGTGCTTCATCGAGAACCCAAGGATTTACAAGTTTGTATCTATCAATTTTATGAATTATTACCTCTATTCCACTTCGCAGGCTATGCACTTGATTATATAAAAAATCTACATCTGTTTTTATGGTATAAACTTTGTTTTGATTTTCGATAAATTGGGGATAATATGATCCCGGAGCTGTGAACCAATTCTGCAAATATCCTGAATTTCCATTGTGTGAATACATCCAATAATAAACGTCATTACCGATAAATCCAGAATCTCCGTTGTAGATAATTCCAGTGCAATTATTCACTTCATTAGTATTATTTATATCAAAATTTTCCGGATCTTTATTAAAAAGATCACTTTCTAATAGATCTCTGGGATTTTCTCGATAATCTTTGTGATAGTATCCCAATTTGAATTCCAGATTAAATCTATTATTTATTGATTTTGAATAGTTTACAATTGCTTGGTCTTGAGTAGAATTAATCTCTTTGTAGTGCTCCATTGCATAACGCCAATATTGATCAAATGGAAAAAATTTTGAATCATTACGACGTATCGAAAACGTAAGTTTTTCCAAAGGTGAAATAGCAAAATAAAGTTTGGCATTGAAGTTGTATTTATTGCTATTTCTTTCATCCAAGTCAACTCCCCAAAACTCTTTTCTTTCGGAATAAGGTGAATAGTAATTATAATTTTCCCAATAAGAAGGTAACACTGTTTCACCGGCAAAATTTATCTCATCATAAGGGTTTGCACCATAAAACTCGTTTAACCGTGTATCTGATCTATCAACTTTTCCATTTACAAAAAAAGTAAATCTTTCCCGCAATTTTTTAGTTGGAATTATAGGACCTCCGAGAGAGAATTTCAGGACATCATTATTTGAAACATCAGTGATCATATCATTATAGAACTCTAATTTACCTGAATAATTTGCTTTTCCTCTTTTGGTGATAATATTGATAATTCCACTTTGGGCATTTCCATATTCTGCCGGAAATCCACCTGTCATCACTTTTATCTCTTGAATAGCATCCACATCTACAGCTAATGCCGCTTCACCATCAACTATATCGGAAACACTTATGCCATCAACAATGTAAACCACTTCATTCATTCTTCCACCTCGAATGTGCAGTTCACCATTGTTCACAGAAGTAGCTGCTTGTAGAGCAATCAGTTCAAAAATTTCATCAATATTCACTTCTTCGATCTGCTGTTCGGTTATAATATTTCCAGAGCTTGTTTTTAAATTGTCCACTAACTTGTATCTTGCTTCTGATACAGTGATACCGCTCATTTCTAAAGATGTTTTCTCCAAGCTAAAGTTTTGAATCATAGTTTCGTCAATACTAATTACCACTCCTTTGATTTTGTGAGTTTTGAATCCTATCTTGCTACAAATCACATTATATTTTCCTGATTCAACGTGTTTTAAGATATATTTACCGTTTTCGTCGGATATTGCTCCAATCTCTTTATCTTCCAAAACAATATTTGCATTTGCAATAGGATTTTGATTGTCGTCATATATCTTTCCTGTTAACTTTCCGGTTGAGGTGGCAAATGTAATTGTAAAATGAATTATGAGAAACAGAGTTAATCCAATCTTTTTAATCATAGTATTTTCCTTTATAAAATTTATTTTTAGGAACGACTAAAAAACATAAATTATTTTACTGGCAAGTACTTTTTTAAAAACACATATCTCCAAACTTAAGCCTATGTAAATAATCTACACTTGTTTAAAAAAATATTTATAAAGAATTATTATAGACCTCTAAAAAATACAGTTTAAAATGGTATTATAGATGTTCGCAGATGAATTGATACTCTTTAATCATAATTATCTTGAATCCAATTTTAAAT
>JAIORE010000071.1 GCA_021108315.1 Candidatus Cloacimonadota bacterium | reverse complement strand
TTTTATGATCTCTCATTATGCCTCCTCAGGTCTTTATTTATAATATAAATCTACCTGAGGGGACATATGTCACTATTTCATTAAGATCATTTTTTTAGTAGAAGTAAATTTTCCACTAATAATTTTATATAGATAAATTCCGGAAGGCATAGCATTATTATTTTCATCTTTTCCATTCCAAATAACTTTATTAATTCCAAATTTCTCCCGAATGCTTTCGGGACTAATTTCAAATTTCTTAATTTTTTGACCTTTCAAATTGTAGATAATTAACTCTGTGTGCTCTGTGCTCTCTGTGGTTAAAGAAAAAGAAATTGTAGTAGAAGGATTAAAAGGATTGGGGTAGTTACTTATTGAATTCTCAATTATTACTGGCGTATTATCTACACTTGAGAGTTGCACAGAAAAATTAACCGGAATAATTATCTCATTCTCAGTATTATCTGTGACAATGATGTTAGCTTCATAATTTCCATTTTCTAATTCAGTAGGAATCAAAGCAACCTGAATTTCTTCAAATTCTCCACCATAGATTTCACCACTTGAAACATCTAATGAAAGCCATTCTGTAGCTTCTGAAATATATTCAATTACAAGATCATAAACCAGCGTTTCTCCACCTGTATTTGAAATATTAAAAATACTTTCTAAAACATCAGTAGTATTTGCTTCAACATCAATTTCTGAAACATCAATATCCATTTGAGCAGGATCAAATTCACCGAGAATTGGAAATGTAATCGCATCAATCCATACTTTGTCATCACCAGAAACATCATTACTATATTTTTTATATTTCCATTTAATTTCGTGATGTCCGATATGTAAGTCAATGCTTTCTTGTGACCAATCAATCTCTCCACTCCATTCAGAAACCAGTTCGTCATCCACATAAAGGCGTAACCAGTCATCATCTAATTCGGAAGAAACTTTTTTCCAGAAAGTCAAAAATCCAGTTTCTGCAACATCAATATTGAGAATTAGTGAACTGCTTTGATAACCGGAAATATCACCTGATTGAGCTGCATAAACTCCGGTATAAGCAGTATTTTCTGCTATAATCCAATCTTCCTGACCGGCAAATGTCCAATTATATTGAGAGAAATCTCCAGTTTCAAAATCTTCACTAATTGATGAACTTGTTGTAAAAGTCCATACATCACTTTCTGATGAACCATAAGCGTTATGTGCTTCAATTTTCCAATAATATTGGGTAATAATATCCATATATTCAGTGACATTATAGCTATTTTCAGTAATATCAATTCCATTTAAAATATTTGTTGGTGGATTATCTGTACCAAGATAAACTTTGTAATAATCTGGAAATCCACCAGATCCATTTTGCCAAGCTAATGTTACAGATGTTGAAACTCCCATAGAATTATTTTCTGGGATTGGTGACACAACAGCTTCGGGAGGAGTCTCAGGAATAGAAACAGCATTTATGGCAGCAAGAGCATCAATTCTACCTGAACCTGAATTATTATTTTTGTTTGTTGTAAAATGTTCTGCTGTTTCTTCTAATATTTGATCAATTTCTGCCGGAGAAAGATTTATATTTTTACTTAACATCAATGCGATAACTCCAGCATTGAGTGGGGTTGCCATAGATGTGCCATCCCAACCATTTTCATAGGCTGTATCTGAATAATGAGCAAGCGATTTTATATTTGCACCAGGAGCACATACATCAGGTCGAATCAAACCCATTTCCGGTTGGTAAGGATAATCGTTAAAAGGATTTATGTCTTCCCATGTAATTGGACCTCTACTCGAAAAACCTGTTACTTCATCATAGGAATTTGTCGCTCCAACGCAGATCACAGAAGAGATTCCTCCGGTTAAAGTTTGATCAGGATGAAGCCAAGGTGGAGGGCAATCCCCAGGAGTTCTAACATTATCTGGAATAGGATAGTAAGATTGATAATCACCTTCGTTTCCAGCTGCTACAGAAGCAACAAGCCCAGCCGTTAATGCTCCATCCATAGCATTTCTCCATGCTACTCTATTGGGATTCCAATCATGTTGCCAACCGATAGACATACTCAAAACATTTGCACCATTATCAATTGCGAATTGAATAGCTTCCCATACACCTGATTCCGTACCACTTCCATCACTAGCTAAAATTTTCAAAGCCATAATTTGTGCTTCTGGAGCTACTCCTGTTTGAGAACCGGAAGTTCCATCTCCGGCAACAGTTCCGGCACAATGGGTTCCGTGTCCATGATCATCCATAGGATTGTTATCATTGTTTACAAAATCGTAGCCATGATTAGGATAACTGACATCTGTCCAGAGATGATCATTTAGATCGTTATGGTTATAATTTACACCTGTGTCTAAAACTGCTACAACAACACCTTCACCTTGAAAGCCAAGTTGCCAGACATCATCACCATTTACTTTTGTTACATTCCAGGTGATTTCCCTATCTCTATCTTGATTGTCTATTGAACTATTTTTGCTTGTAAAGATCATTTTTCTATATTCATCATGGTCAATTGATTTGATATTCTGAAATTTAGTAAGTTCTTGTATTGCAATATTTTTAGCATAACAAGTAATGATATTATTGATCCAGATTGATTTAATCTCTTTTACTAATCCTTGATTTTCAAATTCGTTAAGAAATTCAATGATTTCAGATTGTTCACTTTTTGTATAGTTTTGTAAAATTGAAGTAACTCGCTCTCTTTTATCGCTATTTGATAAATCTTTTGTTTGAATGTATAAATCTTCGTAAGAATAGTTTTCTTCCAAAGAAATATTTATTCTAATGAATTTATTATCCCTATTATTATCCATTTCTTTGGATAGATCCGCAGTTAAAATATTTGAATTAATTGCGAATACAAGTTGGCTAAATACAACAAGTAATATTAGTAACGTAATTTTCATGAAGTCTCCTTTTCATTATTTTTGAAGGCATTAATGCATATTTTATTCCATAATAAATATGAAAATCCCGAACATGGTTTATTGAAAAACTTAGCTCGGGATTTTAAATTTCAAGATTTTGAATACTATTTTAAGAGTCCGTCTTTTTGGTAGATTTCCATTTGAACTTTGGAAAATTTATTTATCTCAACGAATCTATTATTTTCCAAATTAGTCATTGTTCCATTCTTAAAATCAATCTTTATCATATTTCTTTGTTTCAATCCTAATTCATCAATATTATCGTATGATAAAATTGGAAAAGCTGCATTTATTGCATTTCTCTCATAAATTGCCCCAAATGATTCTGCGATTATTGCTTGTACTCCCAAAGCTTTAAAGCAATCAACCGCTTGTTGCCTTGAGCTACCTGCTCCGAAATTTTTTGCTGTTATTACAATATCACCTGATTCTGCTTTAGAAGAAAAATCTTTCCATCCTTCGAGATTGTCAAAGGTATATTGCCCCATCTCTTTAATATCTGTGATTGTCAAATAGCGATTGTGGAAAATCATATCAGTATCAATATCATCTTTTTCAATAATCCAAACTTTTCCCTCTATTACTTCTGGTTTTGCTGAAATTTTTTCAGTTTGCGAAACGATAGCTTTTTCAACTTTTCCAGTAGGTTTAAAAATTGTTGGATTTTCTGGAATTTTATCAGGAGTTGTGATATATCCAGCTATCACGGAAGCGGCAACTTCTGCAGGTGATCCAAGAAAAACTTCACCTTTTCCCTGTTTCCCTGGGAAATTTCGATTACCAGTACTTATGGTGACTTCACCTGGTCCATTTTGACCAATTTGTCCAGCAGCACATCCTGCACATCCGGCATTTCCAATCAAAGCACCAGCTTTTTTGAAAATATCAATAATACCTTCGTCCAAGCATTGTTTCCATACTTTATCGGTTGATGGAACTATTTTCAAAACAACTCCTGGTGCTACTTTTTTTCCTTTGAGAATCTTCGCAGCTGCTCGCATATCATCAATCCTTCCATTGGTGCAACTACCTATAAAACCCGAATCAATTTTTGTATTATGAACTTCTGCGATATCTACGGAATCATCAGGATGACCGGGGCGTGAAACCATTGGTTTGAACGATGACAAATCAATTAGGAATTCATCAGCATATTCAGCATCTACATCAGCGGATATTCTTTCAATTTTTTTCCCAGAGCGTTTTTCTGAAAAAGCGATTATTTCATCAGAAGGTGGGATTAAAATGATAATTGCTCCCATTTCTGTTGCCATTGAGGAGATTGTTATTCTTTCATCAAGAGTAAGTTTTTCTACCTCTTCTCCATAGAGTTCGACTGAATAACCCAAAAGAGTGTTTGCACCAAATTTATTAAGAAGATTCAAAACAATATCTTTGGCGTAAATATTATCAGGTCTTTTTCCATTAAGAAAGAGTTTTACGGATTTTGGAATTTTGAACCATGTTTTTCCATTTGCCCAAGCTGAGGCAATATCACGATCTCCCATACCTTGTCCAAATGCTCCGATTGCTCCCAGAATATTTGCGTGTGAATCTGTTGAAATCACGGTACTACCTGGTATTGCTAATCCTTCTTCAATTACCAAATGTGTTCCAATTCCTGAATTTACATCATATACTTTGATTCCATTTTCTCTGGCAAATACACGACAAAACTGCTGGCTAGTAGCATATTTTGGATCAGAAGTTGTAGGATAACAATCGAAAGTAAAAAATGTTTTACTCACATCATCAATTTCTAATCCGTTATTGATAAGATTTTTTACAACATTTGGTCCACCAAAGTCTCTCGCTGCTCGTACATCAATAACAATATCAATTATTTCACCAGGCTTAACGATCTCTTGATCAGAATGATTTTTTAAGATTTTTTCAATAATTGTCATACCCATAAAATTCCTCCTAAGGTTAATATATTTCCTAATTTATAAATATTACCCAAAAACTATTTTCTATTTTATATTGTCCACAAAAAAACTATTTGAGTTAAAAATTAAACTAATTAAGTGCGATAATCAAAAGATCATAAGCCCAAAATATCAATTGTGTATATGTGTTTACGGAACAAAACTTGCTAATTAAGTTGTCGTGAAAATCAAGCGACTTTATTAAGTCACTGTCGTAAAATGATCTATTCAATCTACCTTTGTATTTCTTCTTTCTTCTTCGTTGTGAAAATATTGAATATCCATGGATATTCGCAATTTTAACGCCTTGAATAAAAAATAAATACTGTGTTATATCGTACATGTTATTTCACGACAGTTCCTAAGCATTCAATTTAAAATTCTTGCTTATTATTGCAAAATATTTTTTAGTGTCGCAGTAAGGAATAGTTAAAAAAAATTTAATATACTCACCTGAAATTGGTTTTCCTTTTTTTTCTGACAAATATCAAATAATAATTGTCTTTCTGAGGACACTCACAAAGGAATTCTTTCGAAGAATCTACGGATATAAAATTCGATCACACTCAATAACAATGGAGATTCTTCGTAAGAAAAACAAGAAAAAATACTCAGAAAGACAGAGATATGAGATTAAAGGAAAACCACTTTCTTTAGAGTATATATATTCTTTTTGTCATCTTTAACTTGTTTCAAATAAATATATTACAAAGATATAAATTGGCTCTTGTTTCTCCTACAAGTTTTCGGGAGATTGGAAAAGTTGAATTTTGCACTTAGCATTTTGCATAAGTCCATTGTGATTATAGGGAAAAATGAAAAATTTAAACACAATAAAAAAAATCGGTGAAGGTAGCTTCTCTAATGTACTCCTCGTTGAGGATGAAAAAAGTAGGAAATTAGTTCTAAAGCAATTTAAGAGCGGTTTTCAGCGTGAAGCTAGAAGAGAATTTTTATATCTCAATTCATTTGACGATCCGCACATTGTGAAAGCCATAGAATATTCCGATGAAGAAAAACCAACTCTTTTATTGGAGTATTTAAAAGGGAACGAACTTCATTATTCGCAATTTTCCAATGAAAAAACTATTTACTCAATTCTTACAAAAATATCAGAAACTATTTCAAAAATTCATTCTGCGGGAATTTGCCTTAATGATTTGAAACCGGAAAATATTATCATCAGAAATAACGAACCTGTTCTCATAGATTTCGGATTATGCACTCTCAATTTGTATAATGACGGAATGCTACGTGGAACAATATCTTATGCTGCTCCGGAAAAAATAAATCATCAGACAAATCATTTTCCGGCTGACATCTTTTCATTGGGAATTATCTATCTATTTCTTACAAACCAAGAAACACCAGCAGATCAATTCAAAGTTGAAAATTACAAAGATGTTTTGTTAGATAAAAAAGCTTGGGGAAATTATATAGAAAAATTGCCAATAGATAACTTTATTAAGAAAATGATTGCTTTTTCTCCTTTGGAACGACCTAATGCTCTAAAGGTTGCAAAGCATTTTGCAAAACTTTCCGAAGAAAAATTAAAAGATATTACTACTTTAGAGATCAAAAATTATACTTTTCAAAACCAGATTGAAGCAGCCCAAAGACTTATAGAAAACAAAAAATTGAATTGTAATCTTTTTGACGAACCGGATAAAATCATAAACTTACTTTCACTATTATCTGAATCAAAGAATAAGAAACTTGTTGTTCTTAAAGAAGCTGATATAATCTCACAACCAGAACTTTTTTTCAGATCTATATCTTCGATTTTCCAAAAAAAGATTAAATATAGCTCTGAATTAATAAAAATCCTGAAAAATGATTCTACCATAAATGTCCTGTTAAAAAGGGAAGAACCTTACACAACTTTTTTTAATGAACTTGAAAAAGCGGAAAATATTCTGATACTGAACAAAAGTGAAAAAAGCGACCTTCAGGATATTTCAAAAATAGAATTAACAAAATTTGTAAAAAATCTTCATTTCGATAATTTAAAAGATTTTCTGAATAATTATCAAGCAACCAAACCTTATTTAGTTCGCCTAATGATGTCTGATTTGATTTCTAAAGATGATACAAAATCCCAAATAGATGAAAAAAATGAGCTTATCTTATTTATCGCAAATTTAGATATTGCCGTTCCATTCATTTTAATTGAAAAAATCTGGAGCAATTGGAAAGAGTTGTTGCAAAGAGCTATTCAACAAGGTAAGCTTGTTCTCGAAGGTGAATCACTACGATTTATTGGTGAATCTCATAAAAATGTTTCAGCGGAAATTCTAACAAAAGCGATGGAAAAAGCATTCAAACTAAATCTGTATTATATATCAGCGAGAATTGCTTTCATACAAAAAAACACGGAATTATCTCTCGAATATTATGAAAAACATATTCAATATTTGGTTGAGCAGGAATTTTATTTTTCTGCGTTTGAATCATATAAAATTTTGTATAAATATTTTTCTGAAAATCAGCTCACATATTATTTGAAGAAAAAAGAAGCATTTTTGAATCGAATTTGTGGTTATCCGCAAAAAGCATTAGAATTTTATACAAATATTGAAAAAGGATTGAATGAGCTTGATAAAGCAATTTTATCCACTGACAAAGCGATTGTTTTACAGGAATTAGGTAAAAATGAGAAAGCAGTTGAACTGTATAAAAGGTCTGCTGAAATTTTTCGAAAGCATAATAAAATAAAAGAATTTTTGCGTACCAAGAATAATCTCGGGGTTGTCCTAATCAAATTAAAAAGGTTTAGAGATGCTCAGCGAACTTATCAAGAACTTTTAAAATCTGCCGAAAAGCATAATGATGCTGAATTTATTACAATGGCAAATCTCAATATGGCAGATGTTTCTTTGCAAATGGGTGAATGGAAAAAGAGTCTCCATTTTGCTCAAAAAGCTTCTGAACTTGCGTTGAAATACAAAAAGATAGATATTCAAACTTATGCGGAATTATACGCTATTCAAGCGAATTTTAGTTTAGGAAATAATACAGGTCTTCCAAAAATTATTGAAACAATGAAAGCAAAAGAGAAAATAAAAGAGAACAAATTGCTCTATATTTATATGCTTTCAAAATTTCTCAATATCACAGAATTTATAGACAAAACTTCTGCAAATGAATTTATGAATGAACTTCAAATGAATAAAGACCAAATTTTTGATGAAGAGATCAAACTGGGAATGTTCTTTCATTATTATCATCAGAACCGTTTTTTTCAAGCGTTAGAAATCTGTCGGGAATTAGAAAATCCTGAAATTCCGGAAAAAATCCTGAAATCCAATACGGAAAATATTATTAAGCTGTTAGATGAAATTGTCGAATCAGGTGATATTTATTCCTATTTATATTATGCTTCACATCTCGTTATAAGTGGGAATTTCCAAAAATCTGAGAAACTACTGAATTCTATCAAAGACTTTCTGAAAATATATTCTTTTTCACCTCTCGAAAAACTTTTTGTTAGTGAACAAAATACTGCTACTCCCGAACATTCATCTGTTTATTGGGAAATTTTGAACCGAATACATAGTAATGTCGAATTCTCAGAAACTATGGAAGCAGCTCTTTCCGGAATTATTACAATAGGAAAATTGGAAAGAGCAATATATTTCGATTTTAAACAAGGTGATATTCAGCCTGTTATCGGTTTGGATAATAGATTTCACTCAATAAAATTAGATAATATTCTGGTGAGCAGAACGATTCTGCAAGACACGATAAAACAAGGTGAAATTAAATTTCTTACTAATTTGCAAGAAGATATTCCCTTTGATATTCATTCTAGTATATTTGGTTTAGGATTGCGAACCGCTCTTTGCTTTCCTTTGATAATCAATAATGAAACCAAAGGGATAATTTATTCTGATGCAACTTCCGAAAAAGTTTTTACTGCTGAGGATAAAAAAGTATTGGAATTAATTCTGATTCAAGCTAATTCTGCCTTAGGAAAATCAGATATTTACGAAAATTTGAAAAAAGAAAATGCGATGATGCAATATTCTAATAATTCGGAAGAAAGTTTTCCGGAAATCATTGGAAATTCAAAGGAGATGCAAAAAATATTTTCTTTGATGAAATCTATCGGTGAATATAATGTAAATGTTCTGATAACAGGTCCCACCGGTAGCGGAAAAGAATTAATCGCCAAAGCTTTGCATAATGAATATGCTAAAAGGTCACCTTTTATAGTTGTGAATTGTGCTGCTATTCCAGACCAGCTTTTGGAAAGTGAACTTTTCGGATATAAGAAGGGAGCATTCACTGGAGCCGTTTCCGATAAAAGAGGAAAAATCGAATTAGCAAATACCGGAACACTTTTTCTCGACGAAATTGGTGATATGCCGATTTCGCTTCAAGCAAAATTACTGCGTGTGATTCAGGAAAGAATTGTAACACCGGTTGGTAGCACAAAAGAGATTCCCGTTTCGATTAGAGTAATCGCTGCTACCAACCAAGATTTAGAAAAATTAGTTAATGATAAATTATTCCGCCAAGACTTGTTTTATCGTCTGAAAGTCATAAATATCCAACTTCCTGCTTTGCAGAAAAGAAAAACTGATATTCCTCTCTTAACCTATCATTTTATCAAAAAATTTAATGTGAAATTTAATAAAGATATAAAACATATTTCAGCTGATGCTCTTTCATTTCTCCAAGATAAGGAATGGCAAGGAAATATTCGGGAATTGGAAAATGAGATAGAGAAAGCAGTTTTACTTTGTATAAAAGACACGATTGAAGTTGACAATTTTATTGAAAGTGAGAAAAAGAAAACATTCTCCGTATTTGATAATATTCCGGATAATTGGAAAGAGTATATGAAATACAAAAATAGAATTAATAATACTTTGGATAGCAATTATATTAAAATGTTGTTAAAAAAAACAGATAATAATATTCAGAAAGCAAGTAAAATAGCCGGTATGAGTAGAACGCAGATTTATAGATTGATGAAAAGAGAAGATAGTGTCACGGAAGAGTGAATAACGTCACAATGGTGTTACATTAATCCTATCTGTCTTTATTGCAACGAGTTACACCTTACGGTATTTTAATGATTATTGCTTTATTGGATTACTGACACATAGTTGATACACATAAGTCACCGATTTTTTCAGAGTGACGGCTTGTCTAAATTTTTTTGTAATCGAAGTTTTGACTCGAATAATACTTGAATCGCAATGAATGAAGGCAATGTGATTCGATAATTATTCTAATTATTAGAAGAAAATATTATTATTTTAGATATGGCACATTAAATGCGTTATTATAAATCGAGTGTGCACATAGCTCATAAAAAAAATTTGGAGGATTATTATGAAAAACTTATTTTTCTTACTCACACTATCATTTCTAATGATAGGAACTTTGACAGCCGGAACAATTTCCGGTACAGTAATGGGATCAGACGGTGTATATTTGGAAGAAATGTTTGTGGAAGCATACCTATATGCCGGAGCGATTTCCGATATGCCAGATGCTACTTGTTTTACCAATGAAGAAGGAGCATATCAATTCAATGATATTGAAAACGGAACATATTTGATTCGTGCCGGAGCAATGTTTAATACTACTGTTCCTCAATTTTACGATGGTGTTTATCATTTCTTAGATGCAACTCAGATAGTAATTTCTGATAGTTCAATGGTTGTAAATTCCATAGACTTTATTCTTGAATATTATAGTCTCGGTAATTCTATTTCAGGAACAATAACCAATGAAGATAACGAACCGGTTGCTAATGCTGAGGCTATAATTACGAGACAGGTTGGTTATTATTCTTGGAATTATAGCGATTGTACTAATGATAATGGAGAATATACAATTGATATGATTCAAGCTGGAATTTATTCATTCAAAGTTGAAGCTGATGGATACGAAGATTATTGCGTAACTGATACTACTGTAACTTTAGAATTTACAGAAGACACAGTAATTGAAAATTATGATGTTGTTATGACAGCTTTATCTATGTATGAAGTAAGTGGTACTGTCCGAGATAGTGAAACAGGATCACCAATAGAATATGCTTTGGTTGTTTCTTCCAGCAATGTCGGAAGTTATAATGCTACTGCAGAAACCGACAATAACGGTGAATTTACTTTCGTATTGATAGAAGGTGATTATAAGTTTTATGCTTCATTAGGTGATGTATATGAGATTCAATATTATGATCATCAAAACTCTGTTTTAAACGCTACTATCGTAAATGTAAATTCAGATTTAACCGATATAGATTTTGATCTGAATCATTTTGGACAATTCCAGAACTCTATATCAGGAACAATTTTTGATAATGGAGCAATTCCACAATATCCTGTTGATGCTGTGGCTGTTTCTAGTGATCAAGAATGGGAAGCAACAGCTGAAGTGCTTAGTAATGGCAGCTATACATTACAAAATTTACCAAACAATGAATACTATATTCTTGCTGTTCCCCAAACCCAAGCAGCTCCTCCAACTTATTATGAAGATGTTATAGTATTTGAAGATGCTACTCCTGTTATAGCTGATGGAAATATTACCGGAATAAACATTAATCTTAATTCTACTCAAGGTAGCGGATTCATAAATATTAGCGGAATTGTAACTAATGTTGATGGTAATCCTGTTGCTAATACTTCTGTAATATTCAACAATTCACAAGGTAATGTAGAAGGTTGTGCAACAACAAATAACGATGGATTTTACGAGATTTCAAATCTAATATTAGATGATTATGAAGCGATTGCTACAAAAATATTCTATGAAACCGATTATGAAAATATGATGGTGTTTGAAGATGGGAATGCTGATTTTGTCATTAATTCCGTACTTACAAATGCAGACAAGAATGATATTCCCGTTGCTACCGGAACACTCTCAAATTATCCTAATCCCTTTAATCCTGAAACAAATATCCTCTTCTCAACAAAAGAATCCGGTCTGGTAGTTGTTGAAATATTCAATGTAAAAGGTCAATTGGTAAAAACTCTCGTTAATGACAGATATGATGCTGGAAATCATTCAGTAATCTGGTCTGGAAATGACGATAATGGAAAAACAGTTGTAAGCGGAATTTATTTCTATAAAATGCAAACAAATAGTTATTCTAAAACTCAAAAAATGATCTTGATGAAATAGTATCATAATGATAACCTCAAAAGCTCCTATTCTTAATATAGGAGCTTTTGTTATAATATCCTTAGAATAAATCTATAAAAGCATCATATTTTGTGAACTTTTCAAAATTTGAAAAACCTTTAAAAATGAAAGAAAGATGAAAACAAGAATATTGATCACAATAATAGTTTTAGCAATAATGCTTTTTATTGCTTTTAATGCTTACGCACAAGCAGGATGGGAAATTGATATCGACCCGGCAAATGGTGAAGTATTTATGAGAGGAATGTCTTATAATCACACAAATGACATATCTACTTATTATTTATCTTGCTCTGAAAACAACTGATATTCCGAGGGGCATTAGTAATAATAAAATGATCAATAATTCTGTCACTATATCCTTGAATCAAAATTATCCTAACCTTTTTAATCCTACTACAACAATTTTTTTCTCAACCACTGAGAACACAGAGTTAGTGATTTATAATATGAAAGGATAAAAAATCAAAACCTTTTCAAATCTTCAAATCAACCAATTATTTGGAACGGAACGGGTGAAGTTGGTAAACAGATAAGTTCAGGAGTATATTTTTATTAAATGAGAACAAAAGATTTTGAACAGACCAAGAGAATGATTTTGCTGAATTAGTGACATAGGCTTCCTCAGATAGAATTATTTTCTAAATAAAGGTCTGAGAAGACATAATAAGAGAAAGAAAAAAATGTATTAAGCAGGACTGAACTAAAAAAGTTTTGATGGCAAAACATTCTATTATTAAGTCTTTTAACGGAACTAAGTTCCATAATCGGTCTATCAGAATATTTTCTCAAACAGTATCTATAAATAATATCTGATTCGGAATTAAATCCTATTATGAGCGGCAATCTTTCAGTTATATTAGAACAATTCCAGTATCGAATGGGCTTAAAAAACGATAACATACGATGACTTGAAAGCGGGAGTTTCGATGGGTGGTTGTAAATGAATCATCTTCAAGACAGCCATGTAAGTATTAACAAACGTAATTTTCGCAAGGTTTTTCACCGACAGATATTGTCTTATAACTTCACAAAGTCACTGAGATGTTGACAGATATATTAAGCAAAATGGAAATAAGAGACATTGTAAGAAGATCAATGAATGTAGTTCGGGAATATATCAAGTAATATTACGATTTACATCCTGAAATAATACAAGAAAGTTGACAGAAATGAATCGGAAATAATTCTAAGATTGTCTAAAAACAAAGAGGGAAGGAAGAACTTTTTTTGTTTTCTCTTCTTTCAAAATTATCATTAATAATCTTAGGGGACATTTGGTATTAATGAAAATAATTAATTAATTGATTTTTGTGTAATTTTACGAAATTATATAATTTCAATAGGAGTAAATTCTCTATGTATAAAAAATCAGTTTTAATTATAATATTTGGATTAATTTTATTATTTTCTTGTTCTTTTGTTGATGAAGATGATCCTCCTTATTTTCCTCAAATGAATTACAAACAAGAGATGCGTAGTTTTGTTCAAAAGCTTAGTAGTTATGCCAAAAACATTGAAAGCAGTTTTATCGTTATTCCTCAGAATGGACAGGAACTCGTTACCAAAAATGGAGCAGAAAATGGTGAACCGGATATGAATTATTTAAATTCAATTGATGGTTTAGGACGCGAAGATCTACGATTTGGCTATACAGGTGATAACATCGCTACTCCTATTGAAATTACAAATTACATCATGACTTTTTTAGATATTTGTGAAGAAAATGAAGTAGAAGTTTTAGTTACAGATTATTGTAACCTGAGTGCAGATATGAGTTATTGTTATCATCAAAATGAATCTAAAGGATATATATCTTTTGTTGCTTCTGAGAGAGATTTGAATGTAATTCCATTTTATCCGATTATTCCTTATAATAATAATGCAATCAATATTAATTCTCTTGCCAATTCCAAAAACTTTTTATATCTGATAAATTCAGATAATTTCACTTCAAAGCAAGATTTTATCAATACTGTTTCCAATACTAATTATGATGTCATTATTATGGATATGTTCTTTAATGATGAAGAATTTACGAGTGCAGAAATTGGACAGCTAAAACAAAAAGAGATTGGAACTCGTCTTGTTATTTCATATATGAGCATTGGAGAAGCAGAAAATTATCGTTATTACTGGCAAACAGATTGGGAAAATGATAAACCGGATTGGCTTGGTACAGAAAATCCTGATTGGGAAGGAAATTTTAAAGTACAATATTGGGATAGTGATTGGCAGGATATTATCTACGGGAATGATGACTCTTATCTAAGAAAAATACTTGATGCCGGCTTTGACGGAGTTTATCTTGATATTATTGATGCTTTTGAATACTATGAGTAAGGCAGTAAATAACTATAGATGTTCGCAGATGAATTGATACTCTTTAATCATAATTATCTTGAATCCAATTTTAAAT
>JAIORE010000132.1 GCA_021108315.1 Candidatus Cloacimonadota bacterium | reverse complement strand
GAATGTCAAGATAACATATAAATGTGCAATATTAACAAATATATAGCCGCTAACTTATCGAAAAAGATGGTGTGAGATGTGAACAATCTCCAAACTTCAAATGACGGATATGTATCACACATAATCCTGTTTGTGTCTTTTGAGCTATTTGTATCTTTACACAAACAAGATTGTTTGTGATACTTGACTTAACACTAGATTGAAATCGTATAAAATATTATAAAAAATTATAGATAAAAAATAAGAACTTAAGCTGATTCACAAGAATAAGAAAAAAAACTTTACAGAGTTCTAATTTTTAAATAAATTGATTTTTATGTAAATATCAATGAAGGTGGATATACATTATGCTAAAGGAATACAGGTATCAAGGGCGAACAGCAAGCGGAAAAACAGCTCAGGGCGTAATAACTGCGGGCAATGGTTTCATTGCAAAAAAGATGATAAATGAGATTGCGGAAAAACATCAATTAAACATTATTTCGATTACACCTAAAAGAACTTTTTTATATACAATTCCAACTGCCAATGGAAAAGCAATAAAAGGTAAGCAAGAAGCATACACCAAACAAGAAGTAGCACAGGCTTTGTCAAATATTGGATACGGTAAGGCAAAAATACAGCCTTCATTACTCGAATTTAAAATGAAACCACCATTTACAAGCATTCTTATGTTTATAAATCTTAGTTCATTTATGTTGAAAGAAAAGCTGAGTTATGATAGAATACTACGTATGCTTGCGGATGAAGAAACAAACCCTACTCTCAAACAAACTTTGAAAAAAATTGAAAGTGAACTAAAAAAAGGTAAAGAAGGAACAGAAGTTTTTGCTCGTTATGCAGATGTTTTTGGTAAGTTCCCTGCATATATGTTAGGTTTGGCAACTAAGAGCGGTAATATGTCTGAAGTTTATGATGCTACTGCTAAATTTATGCAACGGGATATGGAATATCGGAAAAGTCTGAAACAAGCAATTATGATGCCTATGGTAATTGTGGTAATCATGATGCTGGTTGTAGCATACTATATCATGGATATTTTTCCCAGTACGGCAAATCTTTTTGTGAATATGGGTATTGATCTTCCTCCAATGACTAAACAAACATTAGATGTGAGTAACTTTCTTGGTGCAAATTGGTGGTGGATGGCATTATTGATTATTATCCCTATTGGTGTTGTACTCACATGGTGGAAAACTCCTAAAGGTAGTGTCTGGAGAGATCATTTTCTAATTAAATTGCCGGCAATTGGGCATTTATTACATAAATCCAGTATTGAGATTTTCTTTAGAGTATTTGCTGCAGTTTATTCTGGAGCAGAAAACAATATTGATACATTGACAGCTTCAGCAGAAGCTTGCAGGAATGCCTATATTGAGAAGGGAATAAAAGAGATTGCAATACCTCTAATGCTTAAAGAGGGGATGTCGTTAGTTCCGGCATTATCAAGAGCAGATGTCTTTAATCATGGTACTTTGAGTAGATTAAAAACCGGTACTGAAACAGGTAATGTGTTACAATCCGCCAAACAAATTTCTACATTTTATGAAAAAGAAACAACCTATAAAATGGGTGCCTTAATTGAATCAATTCAGTTATATATAAATTTATTTATTGCTGTTGTGATTACCTGGCTTACAGTAGTTTCTTCTGAAATTGCTACTGTCAATCCGCCAACCCCTGGTATGTAATTATTGAGGTGAGATGCTAAAATTTTCTAGATTCGGTATAATACTTGTTCAAAAAGAGATTATTACTAAAGCTACTTTAGAAAAAGCTTTGGAGATTCAATCAAAAGAAGATCCAGCACATTCAAGAGGACTTGCCGAAATTCTTGTTTCAGAATTCAATGTAGAACATGATAAAATATATAGCCTTTTAGCGAAACTATATGCTTTTAGAACTATTGATATTAATAAGCAGCAGGTTGATGATAATCATATCGAACATATCAGAAATATTTTAGATAAAATCCAAGAAGATTTTCGCAAGGAATTATTAGTAAAAAAAATATTACCATTTCATTTATCAACTGGTCACAAAAGTAAACTAAGTGTATTGGCAGCTAACCCTACCGATAAATCTATTGAAAAAATACCTCTTTATACTGAATATAAAAAGTATGAAGTGATGTACTGTAAGGTAACAGACCTTGATGCTTTAATTGCTAGAATTTTTCCACAAGAAGAAAAAAAAAATGAATATCTAAACTTGATAGAAGAGAGTGATGATGAAGTAGTGAACATGAACGAAATGTTCACTGAAGAAAAAGAGGGTGTGGATGAGTATGAACTGGATGATGCGATTAATTCGAGTGTACTTGTCAATCTATATGAAGGTGCTATAGTAGAAGCAGTGCGAAAAGGTGCAAGTGATCTTCACATCATTCCCTATAAAAAAAGTAGTGTTGATTTTTTTTTCAGGATTGATGGAAAATTGCAACTATGGCACAGACAGAACAAAACATCACCAGAAGCTATTTCTGCTGTTGTGAAAGATAGAACATCCGGTGTTGACCGATTTGAACGAGATACTGCTCAAGATGGTTTTGCCCAAAGGTATATTGATGGGCGTATTATACGATTTCGTGTTTCCATTATGCCGATTACTTCCTCAGAATTTGAACGCCGTTTTGAGAGTGTGGTTATTCGTGTGATTGATGATAGAAATGTTATCACAGATTTTAGAAAACTTGGTTTTCAGGAAAAAGCTGAAAAAGATTTCTTTAACTCAATTAATAAATCCAAAGGTATTGTTCTTGTTACCGGACCTACTGGAAGCGGTAAAAGTACAACTCTGATGGCTGCCTTATATCATGTAATAGATCCGAGTGTAAATGTTTTAACTTGTGAAGATCCTGTGGAATATGCGATTGAAGGTGCAAGACAGCTTAAAATTGGTAATAAACTATCTTTTGAACAAGCGATTAGATCTATTTTGAGACATGACCCTGATATTGTAATGGTTGGGGAGATTCGTGATAAGATTACTGCTGAGACAGCGATAAAACTAGCAAACACAGGTCATTTAACATTTTCTACTTTGCATACAAATGATGCTCCCAGTGCTATTTCTAGGTTGTTCAAAATGGGAGTTGAAACGTTCCTTTTAGCTTATGCAATGAATATAATTATTGCTCAAAGATTGGTTAGAAAGCTTTGTAAATTCTGTAAACGACCGTTATCAGAAGAAAAATATCAGGCAGCCCTTGATTTAGGATTAACCCAAGAAGATATCGAAAGTGGAAAAATTTATGAAGCAGTTGGTTGTAGCAAATGCACTAATGGCTATAAAAGTAGGTTAAATATTTGTGAAGCTCTCTATTTCACACCGGAAGTTAGGAAAGCTATCGTGGAATCAGGTGACGAAATTGATGAAGATGCTATAAGGAAAATTGCAGAGGGACAAGGAATGCTCTCTATGTTGGATTCAGGTATTGATAGAATAAGACATGGTTTAACATCAATTGAAGAGATTGCCTATGCTGTTTCGGAAGATTAATAAAGTTTTAATAGTTTAGATTTCAAAATTATTTTTTGAAATCAGTTTTACAATTTAATTTTTTTACAATAAATTCCTTTTTCAAAATTTCTGAACAAAAACTCAACTCATTTGCTATTTTTTTAGCTTTACTAAATATACAGTTTTTCTATCCTTTGTATATCTAAAAAATATTAAGATAATATACGAGGAGTATGTAATGAAAAAAATAATAAAATCACTTACCATATTAATGTTTGTTTTAAATATTCTAAGCACTATTTCCCTATTCAGTTTTGAGATGACCGGAAATCCTCAGGATTGGTTAATAGAAGATTTCATAGGCTTTGATAAGATTGGAGATTGCACTGGTGAAACTGGTGATATTACTTCTGTTTTTATCAAAGTTGAAAATGAGAAAACATTTTTGAGAATCACTTTTAATGATATGATTAGCAGGAACAACAATAAAATGGTGCAAGATAATTTTTCTGAAATTTTTTTACAAATAGTGTTTTCAAATGAAGAAAATATCATTTATCATTCTGATGTTATGAATATTTCCAGTTTAGAAAACCATACAAAATCTTATGATATATTAAGAACTCCTATTCATAATTTATTAGAAATTTCAATTACTGAGGATTTGGCACAATTTGAGAAAAATCAGCTTAAACTTGAAATTAGCATATTACAAAACGATAAAATTGTAGATAGATACACTTCAATATGCTCTCGTAACTGGCGAGGAGGAAATTGTGCATTTGTACATCACGGAAATCAAGGACTTACTTATACGGAAGTATTTTACGGACAATATCCACAGGAATCCAGCGGCTTTGATGAAGTTTTGGAAGTACATCAACAATACGGTCTTCCTGGAAATTTCCATATGTCCGGTACACTTATGCCAGCTGCCGAATGGCATAATCCGGAATTTAACGATTGGCTCTCTGCTGGAGTTCAGGATGGTTATGTAGCAATGATTACATCAGCTATGGGACAACATATAATGCCTTTTGTTCAAAATGAAATGAATAATTGGTCGGTTTCAACGGAATTTGATATGGTTCAATATATGTATGATTATGTTCCAAAAGTTGCATGGATTCCTGAGCGGGTTTGGCTATCACCCGATCATTACCCAGAAGCAGGAGTGATTGATTGGCTTGGAGATAATTGGGTTCAACACGGTGTAGAAGCCATTATTTTGGATGATGCTCCTCACTGTGATACTGGTTCAAATATGAAAATTCATTGGATGAATAATGGTAGTGGAATAGATCTTCGTGTAATTCCCATTAATAATGAATTTGTCGGAAATATGCATTACGATGCCGATGGAGCAAAAAATTTAATTAATAATACAGGACAATACGGACTCGCTGTTTATGGCACAGATTGGGAAGTTGCTGCCGAGATGAATGAACATCATGATGAATGGTTTTTGGAAAATTATCAGAGTGTATTAGGCTATTGTGCAGATAATTATCCGGCAATTAATGTTTGGAAACTTGATGCAGCTCTGGATAATGCAGATTTTAATGGAGATGGGCTTGAGATAACTACCGGAACTTATTTTCTTTTAGGTGGATATGATGGGTATGGCGGTGGAAATAACGGCTGGTACGTTGATTGGGCTGGTCATCCATCTCACTCTGATTTTCATACACCAGCTTGGACTTATGGTTACATTTGGGATAATGCTTATCAAAATTTGATGAATTGCCCGAATAATTATTTTTCTCAACTTGGTTGGTACATTCTTATGATAAACCTTCATGAAACAGGTTGGCATGATAGTGGTGATATTAGTGGCTGGGAACATCGTTACTCTGCTCATATGAAAAATGCAAATGTTTATGCTGCTGCTGCTCGTTGGGCAAATGGTGAATTTACAGAAAATATGGAAACCTACTTTGACGATATTGATCGTGATGGAACTGCTGAATTGATTATGCATAACGAATTTGTGATGTATGTTTTTGAAGCAATAGGTGGAAGAATTAGTTGGATTTTCTCGAAAGATGAGAATGGGAATATGTATTCATTAGTTGGATCGGATGTAGCATATTATCCTGAGACAGATGGAGATTATAATGAAGGATCGAATAACCATGTCGCTGCTCTTTCTGAAGTTTCACCTAATTTCCAGCATGATTTATTTGATATAGAAATACTCAACAATACAGATACTGTTTTAGAAGTGAAATTTACAAAAGACAATTTGAGTAAAATTTGTAAGCTAAAACCAGATAAAAAATATTTGGAAATAAACTATTCCTATCCAAGCGGTGATGTTTACACAAAATCGGGTTGGACTCCAGATCTTCTGGATATTATTTGGTCTGGTAAAAGTCATTTGCAACGGATGTGGGGAGATTTTGGGAACTATTGCGGAAGAAGAAATTCAGCTTCCGGTGCTACAGCTGCTTATGTTTTGGGAGACGGTGGAGCAGAGCACATTACCGAATTTGAAGGAACTTTGGTGATGGGAGATGAAATTCAAGGAAACGGAAATTTCAAAGTGTTTTTGTACACCGGATACACCAGTGAACCTTACGATGAATTTTATAATAAAGTCGTAGAACTTGATGAACTCGTAGAGATTTTGGGTGATGATATTGCCCCGTCTATTGTTGAAAATACTGCTTGGTTTGCTTCCGAAAATAAAATACAAATTATCTTTGATGAAGAAATTGAGGAAAATTCTGCTGAAAACATCCAGAATTACACTCTTTCAGGTTTCACGGGAAACTATACTATTGAATCGGCAATTCTTTCTCATTCACGAAAAGTTACGCTTATTTTTGAACAAAACATTAGCGATGACGAAACAGGAATAATTATTGTGCAAAACATTACAGATCTTAGTGGAAACTTGATTTCAGAAACTGCCAATGAAGCAGAATTTACTGAAATGATTAAACCTCATCTCGTAGGAAATTTCAATAATTGGAATCCTGAAAATCATGATTTTGAACTTACTCTTTCTGATAACGGCATTTGGAAAGGAGAATTTGGATTTGTTAGCGGTTCTTACGAATATAAAATATTGGAAACTGATGATTGGGAAAATGGATTTCCTTCCGAAAATCAAGTATTTGAAATTGATTCTGCACAAAATATTTTTTTCTATGTAAACTCCGGTGTGTTACCACAGCTTATGAATAATGATGAATATGTGTTTCATTCATTAAATCCTCCGGTTGTTGTAGGGAATTTTTTATCAGAAATTGGTGAAACAGATTGGGATGTGGAAACTACTCTCACTCAAACAAATGATGATGGTGAAACAGGTGATGAAGTTTCTAATGACGGTATTTATACTTATAAAGCAACTATACCAACTGGTAATTATGAATATAAAATTGTTCTAAATAATAATTGGATTCAAAGCACAACCGGAGAAAACCAGAATTTAAATCTAAGCAATGAATCGGAAGTATCTTTCTATTATGATATGTCTCAAAATATTATTTCGACAGCCATTCAGAGTACAGATGCAGAGCAAGATCAGATTTCTGAGATTAACTGTGCTAAAATAGATAAAATTTATCCAAATCCGTTTAATCCTACTACTACAATTTCTTTTGAAACCGCGAAAAGCACGAAAAATACGAAAATTGAAATATTTAATATTAAAGGACAATGCATTCGCAAATTTAACATTAATGATTTAACATTAAAAATCAATTCGTTGGTGTGGAATGGAACAGATGATTCTGGAGAAAATGTACCAACTGGAATTTATCTATTTAAATTATCTTCAGGAAGGCAGATTAGTATTAAGAAAGGATTGTTATTAAAATAGTGGAAGCCCATAATTCTATTTGTGCAAAAGAAATGTACAGGTATATTTCCCAAAAAGGAAATTAACTCGGTCTACAAAAGAGTGAGTTTCTTAGTTAAGAAAATAGGCATTGGCTGGTGCTGGTTCAGATAAAATCGAAGTTCCGGAAAAATTGTTTTTATTTGGTTTTACTGTTCCAAGTTCGATTACCTGTTGTTACGAGTGGTATGAGGCATGGGATTATCCAAAAGAAAGATGTCCATTTCAATCCAATATTTTCTAATCCACCATATAGATAAATAGTTAAACCAATTGAACAAAAAAACAGAAAATATATTGGTAACATCAATTTCAAATATTTTGTATTTGGATGTTTCCACGGAGCAGTTATTATGATGACTGTAATTGCGATTATAAATACTGTTAGTTCTATCATCCCTTTGCTTATATTATTTTGAAATAACCAAACGGCAGATAGTGGACACAACCATAGAAAACCTCCAAGCCAACCACATATCCATCCGAATTTTTCACCTTTACGGTTCATGAATTTATCCTTGCATTATACTACGAAGCTAACAGTATAATGACATTATATCTTTGTTTAATAATAGTTATTTAACAATAATTTCATTTTCCAAAGCAAATTACTTGAAAAAGTTAGTTTCTAATAATTCGTTAAAATCCGTGGCAAAAAAAATCTTTTCCTCTACTCCTCAGCAATCTCAACTCCAATATAAGTAAGAGCAAGCATAGTGAAAACAAAAGCTTGAATCGATCCAACAAAAATACCAAAAAAGAAAGATAATCCTACTGGTAAAACAACAAAATTTACCAAAGAAGAAACAACCACAATAATGATCGCTCCCCCGATAATGTTACCGAAAAGACGAAATGAAATTGAAACAACTTTAGAGACTTCACCAATAATATCAAGTAAAAAAAGTGGATGTTTCACAGGGTTAACAAATTTTTGAAAATGTCCCCAAACACCTTTAACCTTTATAGCAGTTATATGAACCAAAACAACAGCTAATAATCCTAAACCTAGAGGTACATTTAGATTTCTGGTTGGCTCCATAAACCCAGGAATTGGAATCAGTCCAATCATATTGCAAAGCCAGATAAAAATGAAAAGAGTTACAATGTAAGGAGTATAATTCAATCTCTCTTTTCCTAAAGTATCACGTACAAAATCTTCAAAAACAGTATAAATCATCTCAAAAATAAGCTGTGGTTTGGAAGGACGGTCAAATAAATATCGCTTGATCATAAAAGCAAAGAATAACAGAACAAGATCAACAATTAAAAGAATTCTTAGTAAACCAAATGACTTTATAGCATTTGCTTCACCAAAAAGTTTACCAAACAGAGCATATAATTTATAGCTTCCATAGATTTGCGGAATGTGTTCCTGACGATCCATAATATTTTCCGGAATTATCGCTTCAATTAAAATTCGGTTTAATCTCAAGATTTCACGCTCTGACATCTTTTGCTCTGCATTTGCTTCTGAATTTTCAAACGAAGTAATAATATCGGATAATTCTGAATCTTCACCCAAAGAATTTATAGATTTGGATTGTAAGATTATAGAAAGAAACTCGTTGTTATAAAGTATATCTCCCCGCATAATATTCATAACATCATTCAAAATTGATTTAATTTTATGCTCATTTATTTCCGTAGAAGATGAAATCAGAATATTTTGAATATCGGGTTTTAACTTATCCCAAATTTTTTCCAGAACAGGATGATCATGAGCTGCCAAAAATAAACCAAATTTCTGATAATCCTCTATTTCGTAAGATTTTATTACACTGGCTTCTTTGACAAATTCATCAATTTGAAATTCTTCGGTAATTCTATTTTGCAAATCCCTATGAACATTTACATGCCTAAAAACAAATTTACCGTCATCAAATCCGATTTCCAGTTTTTTATGAAAATTACCTGAAATAATCACTAAAACAATTTCAATTATACCCACGATGATCATTATCTGCATAATTGTAAGCTTCTTTTTTTTCATTTTATCCTCTAAATTATTTACTACTTTTTATTCTGGAAACAATTTCATGAATATAAATAGCAATTTGGTATGACAAAAGACCCATTCCAAAAACAATTATATCCGGTTTGAGAAGCCAAACGACCAATACAGAATAAGTTATTAAAAAAACAAATCTCAGGTAATATCCTTTCAAGGCTTTCAGTTTTGCTTTAGCTTCTTGCAACTCAAAATTTGCTTTTACATTTTTTGCCAGCCAGATAAAATTTATAATGCTACCTAAACTTCCCAAAATCCACCCAATCGCCTTACTATAATATAAAGGTAAAGTCAATATTACTGGGATGTTTGTCAAGATAATAATAATTACAATATTCTTAATGTATTTTTCGGTATTTATGTAGTTCATAATATCAATTATTGTTCAGATTTATAATACTTTCTGATTGTTAGAAAGCCGATAAGTAAACTTGTAATAATACCTATTATCAGTCCATATTTCAATATAGAAATATCAAGTCCAAATTTATTGTATATAAGATAAAATCCAAGAAATATTATTATAAATACCAAGAAAATAGTCACACTTGTTTTGATGACAAGCTGAAATTGCTTGATCATTTTATTATCAGTTATTTTATATTTCAACATCGGTATTATGATTTACCTGTTTTATTTAAACAATTTACTATTAACAAGATTCTATATTAATAACATTTAAGTTTTAATTTTATTAATAACTTTTTCAATAACTTATCTTCAGTGAAATATAAACATCTGCTTTCTTTCAAAGTTAGAGCAGAAGCTAATTGTATCGAATCAAGAGTACATAAACCACTTCCACCGAAATTATATAATAAATGTGAAGCAGTATTGATAAGATTATTATCAATATTTATCCATTCAAATTTATCAGAATCATTCTGAAATAAAGAAATTACAGCAATAGCATTATCCTTATCAATTTCTTTTGTTCTTACCTTTTTCCATAAAGCAGAACGAAACTCAACTTTTGAAAGTTCTGAAAGATAAATTCCATTAATCTTTTCAAGAGTAGTAAATATTTTTTCTGAATTTATTTCTTTGTGATATAATTTCACTAAAGCAGAAGTATCAAGAAATGCTATCAAAATTCACTATTCCTTTCCTCAATAACTGCATCACTTATTGAACCACTATAATCTTTCAAAATTTCTTGTGATTCAGTAAAAGAAAATTGTTTCAGATTGATTAATTCGTTTTTTTTCTCTCGAATATCTTCTATAAAAGTTACAATAACTTCTATAGGTTTTGAAATATTTATTTTTTCATTCAATATCAGTTTCCCGTTATCAAAAATACCTCGTATTGCTAACATAATAATCCTCCAATTATTTCCAATTTAATAATTTATTGTTTAAACATCAAGAAAAAACTATTTATCATCAGTTATTTTATTTTTCAACATTGGCAATTAATATCTCTTCTTTTTTGTTCAATAAATAATTAAACACAACTCCCGTATGAACCTTCAATATTTTTGCTTGAATATTCCCTTCTATTTTTGCAGATGATTCTAATTCTACTTTTCCCGAAATATCCAAATCTCCTTCAACTTCTCCCTGAATAAGGCTATCTTTTGCAATTATTTTACCAAGAACACTTCCATTTTTATGTACAGTTACTTTATGTTTTGAAACTACATCATCGGTTACTTTTCCTAAAATACGAATATCGTCAGACGATTGGAGTGAACCCTCCAAAGTAGTTTTCTTACCGATAACTGTATCTCTAACATTTTTTAAATTAAACATAATCTATTAAATATCCAAGATTTCTAAAGGATTAATGCTCTTTGAATTAAGCAAAATTTCAAAATGAAGATGAGGTGAAGTGCTATTCCCAGTATCTCCCACTAAACCAATAGAATTCCCTTTTTTCACTAATTGTCCTTCTACTACAAGAGCTTTAGAAAGATGTGCATAGCGAGTATAATAACCATTAAAATGATCAATTTCTATCAAATTACCAAAATATTTATGAATACTTACCGAAATCACTTCTCCATAAGCAGAAGAAACTACTTCATTTCCCAAAGAAGCTGCGAAATCCAAACCTTGATGTGAATCGGAAAACTTCTGACTAATCTCATAATCACCTTTGAGCGGAACTAAGTCTGGAATAATCTTTTTTTTATTGGCAAATTCCTGAATATTCTGTTCAATATCTTTTGAATTTACATTTTTATTGCCTTGTTCTTCTAAGTAATCAACTAATAGTTTTTTTAATTTTTCCTCTTTTTCTTGTTCAATTACAAAATACTTACTGGATTCTTTTAGCTGCATTTTTAGTTTATTAATATATTCGTTAGAAGCACTTATTTTCAAATCTTTTTGATGAATTGTTTTTACTAATTTAGCATTTCTATTGTGAAAAAGTACAACGCTTATCAGAAATATTATGGCTAATAAAAGAAAGGTTTTATTCATTATTTTTTAAGATTTTCAAATAATATTTGCAACTCTTTTTCATCGTTGTAATAAAAACTAATTTTTCCCTTTTTATCATTTTGAGAAATTTTCACTTTTAAGCTGTATAATTTGTTCAATTCACTCTCATAATTATCAAATTCACCTGATTTGAAATATTTTTTTCTTGGAAACGAAATGACATTTGATTCTCTCAATCTTTTTGCTTCAGTTTCTGCTTTTCTAACAGAAAGATTGTGCTTGATAATAAAATCAGCAAAATTATTCTGTAGTTTTTCTTCAACCGATAAAATTGCTCTAGCGTGACCGGATGATAGTTTTCCCATTAGGACTAAATTCTGGATAGAATTGCTTAATTTCAGAAGCCTAATCAAATTCGAGATTGTTGCTCTGTCTTTTCCAACGATATTTGAAATTTCTGTGTGAGTTAAAGCAAATTCTGTATTTAATTGTTTATATGCTTTCGCTTCTTCAATTCCATTAAGGTCTTCTCTTTGCACATTCTCAATGATTGCCAATTGTAATTGCTCTTTTTCTGAAACGCTCCTAATAATAACTGGTACTTCGTTGAAATCAGTTAATTTTGCAGCTTCTAAACGGCGTTCGCCAGTAACTAATTCATAATCTGAATCCGCTTGTTTGGTTACGATTATTGGCTGTATAATTCCATTTTCTTTGAGAGAAATAACTAATTCATTCAGTTTTTCGGGATTAAATATTTTCCTGGGTTGATAGCAATTGGGTTTTATTGAGTCAATTCTTATGGTTGTGATTCCTGTCGTAACATCCTCTTTTTCTAACCCAACATTAATCAGTGCTCCTAAACCTCTACCTAATTTTGTCATTTTGCTATTACTTCCTTTGCTAAATCTAAATAATTTTTTGAACCGGTACAAGCTATATCATAATGAAATATTGTTTTGCCAAAACTGGGTGTTTCACCAAGCTTCACATTACGATGAATAATGCTTTTAAAAGTTTTTCCTGAAAATATCTCCGCACTTCCTTAGCAACTTGATTCGAAAGATTTAACCTACGATCATACATTGTAAGGGCAACCCCAAGGATATTTAAGTTTTTGTTCAACCCTTTTTTGATTAAATTTATTGTAGTTAGAAGCTTACTAACTCCTTCAAGGGCATAATATTCACATTTAATTGGGATAAGAACATCAGTAGCAGCAGTGAGTGCGTTTACCGTAAGTAATCCGAGTGAAGGAGGACAATCAATCAATCAATCAATCAATCAAAATAAAATTATATTGGGATTTGATCTCATCTAAAACTGTTTTCAATTTATATTCTTTGGAAAATTCTTTTACTAATTCTATTTCAGCACTGCTCAATTCAACATTTGAAGAAGCTACATATAAACTATCCAATTCCTTGCTTTGCTGGATTATTTCTGCTATATCTATTTTACCAATCAAAGCTTCATATATATTTGGATTGCTTTGTTCCACCCCAATTCCACTTGATGCATTTCCCTGTGGATCAAAATCTACTAATAGTGTTTTTTTCTCATAAATGGCTAAAGCTGCTGCCAGATTTACAGCAGTTGTTGTTTTCCCAACCCCACCTTTTTGATTTACAATTGCAATTATCTTTGTCATATTTTTTCAATTTTTATCAATTTCCTAACACCAATTTCCGGATGACTGATGTCAAAAATTTTATAGTTTTTAAAAAACTTCAAATCATCTAATATTTTACTTTTATAGAGATAAATAACTCCTTCTGAATTTAATAATTTGAACATTTTTTTTATAAATTTTTCCTCGATTTTTACAGAGCGACATACAATAAAATCAAAATTTCCTGCCCAATCATCATCCATCTCTTCAATGCGTGAAACAATTGTGAAACACCTTTTCAGGTCAAGTTCTTTGATGATTCTTTTGAGCACTCCAATTTTCTTCTTTTTTGAATCAAGCAGATACATTTTTGAATCAGGAAAAAGTATATTTAATGGTATTCCTGGGAAACCACCTCCTGTACCAAAATCAAGTACTTTTTTCTTTTGAAAGTCTAAATATGGTAGGGGTAGAATAGAATCTAATAAATGAGTTGTCCAATAATCATTGAAAGGTGTTTTGCGAGATATCAGGTTTATCTTTTGATTTTCTTCCCAGAGTAAATTAAGAAAGTTTTCGAGAATAACTGCTATTTCCTCACAATTTCCACAATAATTTTTTTGAAGAAATTCTTTAAATATATTTTTTTTCATAAATTACCCTCGAATATCAAGTCATCAGAAAAGCAATAATTACACCGAGAATAGCTCCACCAAAAACTTCCAGCGGAGTGTGTCCTAATAATTCTTTAAGATTTTCTTCAATCAAAACATATCCCTCTTTCTTTTTTATATTATTGACGATT
Source organism: Candidatus Cloacimonadota bacterium (assembly GCA_021108315.1). GTDB lineage: Bacteria > Cloacimonadota > Cloacimonadia > Cloacimonadales > TCS61 > JAIORE01. The sequence continues at coordinate 385 of JAIORE010000132.1, read as the reverse complement.
TTATTCAAAACCGTTGCTTGTTTTCCTGCAGCTCGCCTCACTCCGGTTGCATCATACATTACAACGGTGGCAAGCACTATGCTTATCGCAAAAAAAGTAGAGCTAATACCTTCTTTTATTCCTATAGCTGTTGCAAGAGAAACCACCGAAGACGTATGAGAACTTGGCATATTGCCTGTATCAAGAAACTTTCTAAAATTTATTCGTTTTTCCGTAAAAATTGATATTACAACTTTCAAGGCTTGAGCAACAATTAAAGAAACCATTACGATATCTAATAGTTTATTATTGAATAAAAATCCATTTTCCATATTTTTTCCTAATTATATTTGAGTCCCCTCCAAAAAGTCCATTTTCAATTGAATAATAATTGTTATAATTCAAT
>JAIORE010000017.1 GCA_021108315.1 Candidatus Cloacimonadota bacterium | reverse complement strand
TTCAATTTAATTTCTTCTCCATTTTCTTTCACTTTCATCTATTATTTTGAGAATTTATTTGAACTACAAAATTGTAAATTATTTCGTTTTTTGTTTTGAAACCACCATTTTAAAAATTAAAAAAGCATTAGAATATTTTAGAAAAACGCCGGCTATAAAGGAATTCTTTCAAGTTTGCTTTTTTGATTATGTTAATTTAGTTCAGAAATTATTTACCTTCTGTTTTTGTTTTTCTTTCTTAATTTATTTGATTTAGATTTGAAAAAAAGCAGGAATTAAAATTCGGATTATCGTGCATTTTATGGTTTTCATCGTTAATTTTACAGCAAAACAAAATTATCCAATTTGACTGATTATTCTTGCTTTTTTTTGTTTTAGATTTTTTTTCTTCTTCTCCCAATTTCCTCTTTCATTGTTAGAATTAATTTGATTTGCCAAAAGATGAATGATTTCGTATTTCAAAATTAATTTTCAGTTTTATTTTGTCGTTTCTCTTTTTCTTTTTTTCTTACGATAGGAAAACACAGATGCACGTAATGGATAGCACTGCCAAGCTCTCCCTGCTCTTCTTTCAATCTGAGCTTGGAGTGCTGTGTTAGTGGCATTTTTCATTTATAATAATCAAAATTTTCTTATTTTTATGTCTTTCTATTAACTTCTTTGATAAAAATCTGTAATTTTAATAAAACTAATCCAATTAAAATTTTCCCGATTCTAATTATTCATTATTTTTTTATCAGATTAGCTAAAAAGAAAAAACAAGACGCCTTTCTGTGGTCAGTTGACCAAATTACAATCCTTACACCTATCTCCTGATTTAACAGTAGCCATAATATTTTCCTCCTTTATCTTTTTTAATTTGAATGAATAAAAATATCATTACATTTTCCTTAACAATTATTATACAATTTCCAAACTATGATAAGTTTTGCAATTTGGGCATGTTTCAGTTTTTTCATTAACAATACAATCACAATTTATACATCTATATTTTATTACCGGAGTTTCTTCTTTTTTATTATTATCTGAATTAGATTCTTCAGAAGGAAAAAGAGATTTTGTCTTTATTTTAATTAAAAAAGATTCTCTACCCAAGTACAAAATATCTCCATCTTTTATAATTTGTTTTGGATAAAATTTGCAATCAATCTTATCAACACCTAAAAATGTTCCATTGGTTGAATTCAAATCTGTAATTATATATTCATTATTAACACATTCTATAACACAATGTTCACTACTAATATGACTATTTGTTAATATCTCTTTACCAATATTATCTCTACCTAATACTATCCTGTTTGAATGTTTAATATTCTTTTTGTTTCCTGTTTTTTGACAACAAAGCATCAATCCATCCAACAAATTTTCATTTGTTTTATTTTTATTATTCAAAACCTCAATAATTTTTGAATCTTTAATCAGAAAATTACAATTTGAGCATCTTACAGGCTTCTTTGATGATTCATTGAATAATATTTCTTTGCCACAGTGAATACAAGTTATCTTAAATTTCATACATCTTCCAATTTTATCCCTTCTTTTTCGAGAATTTTCTTAATTTTATTTAATTCATTTTCTTTGGGAATTCCTGACATAAATACCTGATTATCCTTTACAGACAATGACCATCGTTTGGAAAAGGAGTTATTTTTTTGCAAAATTGCATTACCATCAACAAAATGATATAGATTTTGGTTATTTGAACCTCTTGAATTTAAATTTTCGTGTTTTTCTCGAATATAACGTCCATCTAATAAAAAATCCAAATACTTCATAAATAATAAATCAGCATGTTTTTCTTTAATCTCTTTTAAAATATAACCAGAGAAACAAAATATAGTTAATTTTGTTTTCATTTTTATAAATGAGCAAAATGCAATCAAAGATTCATATTGCTCAAAAGGTTCTCCACCAGATATTGTTATTCCGTCAAAAAAATCTGCAACATCTATGATGCTGTTAAGAAGATTTTCAACTTTAACGTTTTTACCATTGTCAAATGCCCATAATGAAGGACTTAAACAATCTACGCAATGCAGAGAACAGCCTTGAACCCAAATTCCAATTCTTTTACCGGAACCAAGATTATAAATAGGATATTGAATTCTATTTAATTTCCAATACATTCAAAACATACCTTATTATTTTTAGCTGTTTCAATATACACTCTAAAATGCAGATCCTCAGATTTGTTTTGAGCAAACATAAAATTTGCAATACCATTTTTTATATATGTTTCAACACGATTATTAATTCCTCTTCCACCATTAATCAGATTATCAATAATATAGTGTTTTCGAAATAATTCTACAAATTTATCATCAAATTTAAAAGTACATTTTTTTTGTTTTTTTAGATTTTCTTTAATTGTATCTAATCTCATCATTAAGATTTGTTTATCAACATCTTTTTCATGTCTAATGAAATCAAAAACAACAAAATTATCACCAAATCTATTCAATATTTCAGGGCGATTCAATTTTGAATTAAAAAACTCTTTGATCTCACACATTATTTTTTCGCTCATTTCATTATAATTATCTTCTTCTATATCAATATTTTTTATACGATTACCTTGTTCATCTTCTTTATTAATTCCCAAATTACTTGTAAAGATAATTAGAGACTCAGTAAAATATATTGTTTCTCCTTTACCATCTGTTAATCGTCCATCATCTAATATTTGTAAGAATTTATCAAATACCTTTGAATGAGCTTTTTCGATTTCATCAAACAAAACAATTGAGAACGGTTTTGTTTTCATTTGAGCAGTCAATTGACCTCCTTCTTCGTAGCCAACATAACCAGGAGGAGCACCAATTAACTTTACATCAGAATTACTATCACTATATTCACTCATATCAAAACGAATAATTGCATCTTCATCACTAAATATTAGTTCAGCAAGAGATTTTGCTAATTCTGTTTTACCCACGCCTGATGGACCGGCAAAAAAAAGAACACCTTTGGGTTTGCTTGTTTGTCGCTTCTGATCAATTGAATGAATACCTAATTTTGCTCTTTTTATTATTTCTACACTTTTTATTATAGCATCATCTTGCCCCAAAACTCTTTCTTTAAGCAATTTCTCGGCATCATCAATTTTTGAATATTTTAATTCTTCCCAAAAATTTTCTTTTGACCCATATTTATATAAATCAACTATTTTATTGATTTCGTTAATATGAATTTCCTCTTGATTCGAAATAGTTAGTAAATTTTCAAGTTCCTGATTGGCTAAACCTTCGGTTAAATCAGCAAAAGAATTTGTAATATCTTTAGAATTTTCCTCTTCTCCAATATGATAGAATCTATCTTTTTGAACTTCAAAAAATCTATTGCGTTCTTCTTTATTCGGTTTTAAAATTTTGATTCCTTTTGTTAATGGGTTTTCAAGTAATAACCATCCTGGTATATCACTTAATTTATCACAGATAAAGATTAGAATGTTCTGTTTATTATCTTTATCTCTAAATCTTCTTGCTTCTTGGGCTGATTTTAAGAATTTTAAAAAAAGTAAACTTTCTTTTTCTGATAATGAGTTTGGAGTAGATAATAATCTTGAAGTAAAATTAAAAATTCCTGCTGAAAGCTTTTTGTTATTTGAAATCAATAATCGGAAAAAAGTTAAAGTATCATCGGGAATTTTTTCAATAGACTCTATTGTGCTATTTTTTAAACAATTGGTTGCTTGAGGATTATTTTCTTTAAGAAATTTTAAAATCTGCTTTTTTGTAATATCCGAATTAGTACTTTCAATTTTTAATCCGTCAATTATATCAAAATATGCAATAATATCATACCCTTCATTTCTTAAATACCTTTTTAGAAGATCTGTAATATTTGACATTTTCGCCCATTTTAACTCATTCATTTCATTAACATCATTGTAATTAATTGGAAAATAAAAACAGTCATAAATATTACCATATAAGTAGAATTGTGATTTTAAAGCTTGAAAACGTTTAAATTCCTGCAACCATCTTGGAAATAATTTGTTCGTACTTAAAGCCATATTGTACTCCTTATTTGTCTAAATAATTTACTTTTTGTGCTTCCGCTTTATTTGTAATTGCATCTTTTTGTTCTATTTTATCTCTATGTTCTTCAGGAACTTGAATCAGTACATCTTCAGAAATTGATATTTCGCTGTTTTTATTGATATTTAATCCTAATGATGATAATTTAGCCAATAACTCTTTAAATTCATTACAGGTTTTTCCCATTTCTGCAAATTTTTTACTTTTTTGATCAGAATTCAACTTATCTTTTCTTTCTGGAATTAAAAAGTTGTAATAAAAAGAACCATCTTTTTCAAATCTCAAATTCAAATAATTATTCTGTTTGGGAATATTAAATAGAAAATCAGATTCTTTTTCAAAATCAATAACTTTCATATCAGTCATCACTTTATAATTCATACTTTCCAGACTGTTTATTAATTGTTCTTTTAGGAACTGATTTTCTTTTGCTTTGATAAAATCATCTTTGAAAGCTTTTTCATTTTTCTTTTTTAGATTTATCATTTTAATTTTAATATCTTCATATTCATATATTTTTAATTCTCCCTTTTTAATTAACGATAGACAATCTTTTATCAAATTATTTTTTTCTGATTTTATATGTTCATGAATTTTTATTTTATCATCAATTTCTGAGAGAATTTTCTGTATTTCTGTTTTCCAACAATAAATTTTTTCTGCTTTTCTAATTTCATCAAATAATTCATTGTAATAATAAATACCCTTTAACGACTGACTTTGAATAAGTTTGGTTAATTTCTTTTTATATTTTTTTCTATTAGAATTATTTATCTTACAAATATAATTATCAATTTTATCAATTTTGTTTCTAACTTCCCGCTCATTCTCATTGAAGTTTGGTAGTTTTGTAAAATTAATTTGAGAAGATATTAAGAGGTTTTTATTAGAAGTTGCAGACACTTTGTTACTAAAATTTTTCCGAATATCATTAATTAATGATTCACAATCTGAAATCTTAATTTGCAATTCTTTTTGTTTTTGTGATTTAATATTTTTAAAATCAAGTTCAAATTTAGCCTTATCAACTCCTATCTCAGTTGTTTTAATTAATTTTTCTGCATTTTTGAAAAAATTAAGAGAATCTTTTTTGAGATAAGACTTTAAATAACTAATTACTTGAGTTTTGAATAAATCAAAACTTTCTATTGAATGATGATAAAAGAGTTCATATTCTAAATATGCTTTGTAATCTTCTCTTCTGCTTTTGAATTTATTCTTCACATCATTAGCCGTCTTAATAAATAATCTCAATTCTTTTTTCTTACTTTCTAAATCGTCTTGATATTTATCATATTTTCCCTGTTTTATTTTACCAGTGAAATTAATGTTAAATGTTGATAATGATTTCCTGATTTTAGATTGTTGCTTATCAATAAACTCAAGACAATCAAAATGAATATTTCTTTCAATATCATCCACTGATAATTGACTTAATTCATCAATTAAACATTGTATTCGTGATTGTAATTGAAAGATATCATTTAGGTCTTTATTAAATACATCAACTCTGAAAAATTTTGGACCACTCATTTTTTTTCTCCTTAACCCAATTTTTTATTTTTTGGGAAATGCTTTTTATGTCAATATTTAGACTATCTATTTTGTAAAAAAACGGTTGCAAATCTGGTAAAGATTGATTTGGATTTTCTTTAAGTGTTTCGGGTAAAGCTATAACTGATACAAGATTTTTATGAATGTATCCTTCTTGATCATCAATCCGAACAAGATACCAATCATTTATTTTTGACTTAATAGATAATGAATCTCCCTGTTTTACTTTAGTTATAACTTGATGATTTGTGGATGGTCCAGATTTAATGTTTGCTTGCTTTCCGCGGATTGTTCCAGAAAAAACGGTAAAAGAATCAAATTTATGGGAATATATTGAATTAATATCATTTTTTTTACAATAACCTAGGTTATTATTATATTGAATATAAAATAAATCATTGGTTTCACTTAGAATTGAAATTTTTTCGTTTGCTGGAATAGACAATTTCAAATTATTATCTATTGTATACAAGTTTGTACTAACTTTTGATGATCCATATACTTTTGATGAATTAATTCTATACTTTATCCGCTTAATAAATGGCATGTTTTCTTTTATAAAAAAATCATTTTCAGTTTTTGGATTCAATTTTGCAAGTTGGATCAAACCTAAAGCAAAATCAGACTCTTTTTCAATAGCAAGGTAAATTTTGTAAGGTTTTTTTTTTGCTTTCCAAAAATCTTTATTAATTTTTTTTTCATAAATCAAAAAATCATTGTTTTTTACGACTAACATATTCGAAGTTATAATGATGTCTATTTTGTTATTTGTTCCCCAACTATACATTGGTTCAGAATCATAAGATGAAAATTTAGTTACCATTTTATGATTATATTGGGAGATTTTTAATTTGCCTTTCTTTTCCCTATTCTCTATATCCCCTAATAATACATAACGACCGCTAATAGATTCTACATTTTCGAAAAAATACATGTCTTTCGAATCAAAAAGAAATAGATGTTTTAATAGTAAAATACCAAATCTTTTATTTTTACCAATTTTCTCAGTTGTAGCTTTAAAAGTTAACGATAGTGGTTCATTAAAATATTTTTTTACATTTTTCATTTCAAAATATGTACAGTATAACATTTTTTTATTAGTACTATTTTCCAATTTTTTATATTTAGTTTTCGATTTTTTATCTTTAGTTACAATTTGAAAATTTGCTTTAATGCCCAACATATCATTCTTCTGCTTTTCCACAGTAATAAGATTACATTTAGACCTATTATAGTCTATAAATGAATTTGGATTAATAGTTTTGTAATAGGTTTTTTCAGATTCTTTAAAAAAATTACTCGTAAAATAATTATATTTGTATTCAGCAATAGATTTATGTTCAAAATACAAACAATACAACCCAATAAACCCTAATATTAGAATTGTAAAAGAAAAAAATCGAAAAATATTACCCACTATTCTTTTTCTTTTTTCTTTTTCTCCATCGTTATAATAAATTGGAAATCCAAAAAGGATTAATGTGATCAAGATCCATGAAATAATTTTAATTGGCTCATAAAAATTAAGATCCTTTAATGGATTAAAATATTTGTTAATAATTGTAGTAATCATATAAATTAATAAAACGAAAATACTGCTAAAATATATATAGAATAGTTTTTTGGAAATATTTTTACCTCCTTTACTGCTTGGTGGTTTTTCTATATGTTTCACACCATAGAGGTCTTTAGCTTCTTTTAATTCTGATAATTTATTTTCTCGATTATTTTCTATAATAGAAATCTTAATTTTAATCATTTTATTAATAATGTACAAAGGTATTTTTTGAAAAACATAAATAAAAACAGTAAAGAAAATAATCCAAGATAATAGAATAAACACTATTTTGGATTTTAAAGATACAGTTGAATTAATATTTTGAAAATACAAAATTGATAAAGATGTCCCAACCAGTAAAGCAATTATCAACCATAAACACCCCAATTTAAAATTTACAGTATTCTTATCCATAGATCTCTTTTCATCATCATAGAATTTCTTAATCATAATTTCTATTTCACTTCGTACATATTCAATATACGCATTGCATAAATTTTTAATAAATTTTTTTGGAATTGTGAACATATTTAATTTCTCATTTGTTTTTTTATTAGTTTTTCCAATTGAGATTTACCAATTTCCATTTCATCTTTGCTTGTTAGTTTTTCCAAATCAGATTTACTAATTTTCAATTCATATTTGCTTGTATCATTGATATTCATGTTATTAATTATTAATGACTTTTCCAATGTATATGATATTAAGAAATTATCACTTTGATTTTGTCTTTCTAATTCGCAAAATTCAATATTTGTAGTAACTTGTGATTCAAAAATCTTAAACAAAGTTTGTTTATATTTCAATTTTATGAGATCACCTCTATTCATCGTAGAAAAAAATTTATACTTTTCCATCTTTATATATTTATTATTAAACATTGGGTTATTTTCAGCAAAATAAGTCCCAACCTCATCAATAGTATGGCAAGAATTTTCATTATCGACTTTAAAAACTCTTTTAGCATTAAAAGCATAAAATAAATCTAATAGCTTAATATCATCTATTTCTGGATAAAGGACTGCCTGAAAATTGGAAAAATCTCTTTTGGGTTTAATTATTGCAGATATATTATCTAATACTGTTGTTATCTGAAAATTCAGTTCATTTATAGAAACTTCCTGTAATTGTCTAAGACAAAATTCGAATTGGAAAAAATAATAACGAATTTTCTCAATATCTGTTATCTTCCACATATCATCTAATTGTCTGAAAAATAAATCAACAAAAACATTCAAATTTTCTTCACTGAAAAATTTATAAGTTTGCATATCAATTGTTATAGGTCGCCTCGGATTAAAATATCGCAATATTGCTTCTTGAACATATTCTTCAGGATCATTCACTTTATAATAATCTATCATATTTTTGAATATTCCCGTTGTTTGTCCACCATATTGTTGACTAAACCATATGAATAATTGATTATAAACTTTGCTATCTTCAATAAGATAATAATACCATTGATCGTTGTCCTTAATACAATCAACCAAATCATTCACAGTACTAATATTTGTAAAGTCCTTTAATATTATTGGTTGAACATTACTTTTATTTGGGTATAATACCTTAATCTTTTTTCCGATTATCCATTTTTCAACTTCTTTTTCTCCCCATCTAGCATTATGATCATGTAACGTTAGTCCTTCTATTAATGTATTTATTCGATTGAATTCATCATTAAAATTAATAATCTTGTGTCCTGTGAATTGGCGTTCAATAATCTTATTGAAATTTGCATAAACTTCTTCTCCCTCAAAGAGTTCAGAATATAAAAGATGTAGAAGAATCATACCAAATGAATAATAATCATTCTTTGGAGAAATTAACCCTCGGGCTTGTTCAGGAGGTAGATAAAAATCTGAACCTTTTACTGTTGAAGTCCTTCTTAAACTTTTATCAGAAGTTTCTTCAAAAGTTTTTGCTGAACCATAATCTCCAATTATTAAATCTGTTTGTTTCTCATCTAAATAGAACACATTCTCTGGTCTTAGATCACAATGAAATATTTGATTCTTATGAAGTCTTTTAATACCTTTGTAAATCTCAGGAATTACATTTGATTTCAAAAATTCAGGAGTATATTTTTTCTTCAAATCAGTAACCGAAAGTAAATCACCACCTTTAGCAAAATCGCAAATCTCATAACAAAATTTGTTTCTATATTTCAATTTTCTTATTCCAAAATTGTATAATTTTAATATATTGGGATCTTTAATTTTTTTTATTCTTTTCAAAGCTTCAGGGTTTGGTTCTTCTTTAAGATCTCGGAATAAATAATATAATTTTAAAGCAAATATTTTGTTTTTTTGATCTCTTATTTTGTAAATTACAGCTTCACCTGTTGAATTCTCTTCTGAAATTATTCCAATTACTGTATATTTAATTTTATTCAACTCAACAATATCACCTTTACCCAGATTATGTTCTTTTGTTTTATCTGTACATTGATATTTTTCATCCTCATAAGTTTCGGTTTTATTATTTTTTTGTTTATCTTCGGAATATATTTGAGTTTTCTGTGAATTGTTAATATTGGAATAAAATTGAGTTTTGTTGTTATCTGGGCTATTATCTTTATTCATACATATCTCCTACAATTTATTAAGATTCATTAATAACTTCAATAAAGATGCAACTGACATTATCTTCTGCACTAGATTGCAATGCTTTATGAAGAATAAATTCAGTTTTGTCAATAAGAGATTTAGTATTTGATAAAATAGATTTGATTTGTTTAATTGTAAGTGATTTCAGCAAACCATCGGAAGTCAATATTAGAAGATCATTTACTTTGATATTTCTTAAAATAGTATCAAAATCTAATTTAAGGTTTTGATTTTTACCACCGAAATAGCTTGTAATAGGACTATTTTCTTGTTGTGAATTTAGTACTTGATCTTCTGTTAGTTTAGTCATAATATTATTACGAAATAACCAAAGTTGAGAATCACCTGCATTTATTATTTTAAAATAACTTTCATTAATCATCATACCAACCAAAGTTGATCCTGAGCCAAAGTAGTCAAGATTTAACCTTCCTTCATTAAACAAATCAATATTGATCGAATTGAGGATTTCATTGAGACTGTCGTCATCATAATTTACACTTCGGATCAATTTTGTATTTATTTGTTCAAGAATATAATGTGCAGCTTTTTCGCCAGAAGGTCCTCCACCGATACCATCAGCAATGAAACAAAAACAATAATCTTCATTTAATAAATTATGAGTACCACTTTCATATATCGAATTCTGAATTAGAATACGATCTTGATTCATTTCTCTTTCAGTTCCTTTATGAGTAAATCCAGTAATATTAAATTTCAAAACATACTCCTTTAATATTTATTCTCAATATCTTCGTCTTTTTCTATAGCTAAATATAGCTAAGAATATTCCGATTTATAAGATTTTTGCAATTATTCCATTTTTTACATTTATTGGATTACTTTTGTTTTGTAATGATGTTTTTAATATTTCTCATAATTCCTCTTATCTTTTGAGTTACTCTTAATTGCCACTAATGGATGACGTGTGCGGTGCTCTTTCACATTTTTTTCCAATCAAAGCACTGACACGTTTGTTACACATATAAATCTCTTTGTTATTTAAAAATTTTCTCAATAGTTTCATATTCTTTATGAATCATATTAGATAGCTCTAAAGCTTGAAGTGGGCTATTTTCTGCAAGTTCATAAATTTTATCATTAAGTGATGTAAGTGCTTTAATAAATATTGACTGACTGAAATTATCAATTTTTGTCTCAAAATTCTTATTAACAATATTTATTTTATGTAATTTTTCTTCTGATAGTTTTTTTACTTCAGAAATGGTGTTCACTAAATCTTTTTCAAGTCTTTTATACTCTTTTTGGGATTTAATAAATCTAATATATACGTATTTAAAAGGATTCTTAGTTTTTAGTGATTCATTTTGGGATTTTAATAAAAATAGATTTTTAAGAGTTTTTAATTTTGCTTCAAATATTACTTTCTTAACGTCGTTAAATTTTTTAAGCTTTTGTTGAAAAAATCTTAGTGCTTGTGATGGTGTTTGAAATACATTAAATGAATTAGCTTCTATCTCACTTATCTCTATTCTTTCAACCCTTAGGATTAGTTCTTTGATTAAACAGTTTTTTAATTGTACAACCCTCGTTGAATCCATTGTCAATCAGCCTTCGTTAATCTAATTTCAACTCTTCGATTCTTTTGCATATTTATTATTGAATTATTAGGTACTATTGGTTTTGTATCTCCATAACCCATAGCTTGCAAAGAATCAGGAGAAAATATATTCCTATCAATGTAAAAACGAACAACACTTATTGCTCTTGCTGTAGATAGTTCCCAATTAGATTTGAACTTTGCATTACAAATTGGTCTATCGTCTGTATGACCTTCAATTCTTATACTCCATTTTTTTTCAATATCAAATGTGTTTATTGTATCTATTATCGTTTTACTAATATCTTCTAACTGAATTTTGGCCTTTTCTTTTAGCTCTGCTTCACCTGTATCGAATAAAAATTCCCCTGGAATACTTATTACAATCTCCAAATCTTTTTCAATATCATTTTTTTGTTTAAAAATAATTACATTAGTTATGAGTATGATAAAAACAAGCATAAAAGCAATTTCAGATAAAGAGGATTCAATAATTATTGACTTCATAATTAGTTGAACTTGCTGATATGCTTTGTTACAACATTGGTAAAATCTGTTAGTAATTTATCAATAATTTTTAAATCCATATCTGTTTTAATGATACCATTTTTAAGATCTTCAATTACTTCTTTGATTGCAATATTAACATTCCCACTTGTAGAATCCAATATATTTCCAAAATTAGTTGTTTGCTTAATAAGTTTATCAAATGAATTGTCAAAACTTGAAAATCTTTCATTAGCTTTTTTATCGAAATCAGAGTTAATACCGTTAGTTAATTCAATGTGTTTTTCTAAAGTATCAATTGTTTTTGAGTTAATTTTATCAATGTTTAGTACAATATTTTTTAGAGAATTATCTAAATCTATTGATTCAATTCTATTTTTAAATGTATCAAATAATCTAGTATAGTTGCTCGTTATTGATTGAATTGAGCTTGAAAGATTTTGCATTGATTCTAAAACATTTTCTGTTTTAATTGATGCAGCAAACTCACCAACGCTATCAGCAATTGTGTTCTTTGTATCTCCAATTTTTTGAGTACAATTATCAATCATCGATACAAAATTCATTAGTGAATTTTTAATGTTTTTTTCACTTTCTTTTATTGATTGAGACTTATTAATACAATCTGAATTTAAATTACCATAAATGTTGCTTAAATCTTTACTGAATTTTTGAACATTTTCAATATAATTGTTATGATATTCCATTTCCTTATTTATTATTTGTTGATGATTTTCAGAAAATGAAGAAATAAGTTTAAATAGACTGTCTTGAGCATTTGTATAACTCAAAATCGTTTTCTCCTGTTGCTCGGCTAGAATCTGTAATAATTTTTTTTCTGTTTTTTGGCTACTGTCAGTAACAACAATTAAATATCGCATACTTAAACCAACAATTGTTGTTGAGATAGCAACACCTATTCCTTCGAATAAAAAATGAAAGTTACCTGAATCCATTACTTCTTTATAAAAAACCAAAATGTGTAACAAAGCTACCAGAGTTAAAATAAAACCCATAAAATATGGAGAATCTTTCTCTTGGTTCAATAATGTTTTACTACCAATATTTTGAAAAAATAAAAGAGTTAATCCATAGATCAAAACCATAATTGATGGTAGCCATTGACCATAATTAGTTATTTTATTAAATATTAATGTAACTGATAGAAATAAAACAAACACAAAAATATACGATGTAGATATTTTTTCAATTTTATTCTTCATAACCTTCCCATAAATTGCTATGCTACTTACACTTTATTAGTTTCACTTATCTCATCAGCTAAGGCTTTCCTTTCATCAATTAGCTTACCTACAAGGTCATCCTTCAAAAAATCAGCCAAATTAGAATTTTGAATATCATCGAATAACTTTTGAGTGGATTCAGCAAGCCTAATTTGTAATTTGCTTCTGGTCTCGAAATTACCAATACCAATTTCGGCGAGGTGCTCCAATAGCTCTTTATCTATTCTTTTCAATTCAATGTTGAGTGCCGAATCAATTCGTGCATTAGCTACTTTACTTTGAGAAGTCATTAAATTCTTTACTACATCAAGACGTTTAGCATATTCTAATTTTGCAACATCTAGTAAATGACGACTTTTTGCTTTTGTAAGTTGAGAACGCCTGATAAAGCCCATATTTCGTTTTTCATCTTCATAGTCTGTTATGTTTGCAATTTCATCCAATTCCTTTACAGCTTGTACTGTAGTTTGAGGTTTTGTCAATTCTAATTCATTTTCTTTTTTCACATAGTCATCTAATGTTTTTTTTACCATTTCATTATCCTCCATTTTTTGTTTTTACGATTTTTTATCATTTTTAAAATAAATTTTATCTATCACAGCTTTAGTCTTACAAAAAATTAAATTATGTTTATTTTTATCAAGCAAAATAATCATTAATTTAATAATTTATTTATATAGCTTTTATGCTCTACTTTTTTATGTGTGTAACAATAGTACGCCACGCCAAAAATTTGATGGCATATAACTTTTTTATAGTTACAACATTTAAACACCAAATATTTACTCTTTTTGATTTATCACGCCACTGAGGAAATAATATTAAAACTGCATTTGAAGCAAAGTTGATCGTCAATAATCTTACTTATGCCGTATAAACGACTTTTAGCCAACATGGAGTGGAGCGACATGTTGGCTAATGGGCAGTGCTGCCAAGTTCTTCTTGCTCTTCTTTCAATCTGAACTTGGAGCACAATGTTATGTGGATTTAATTATTCACAAACAAAGCAATTATGACCAACTTTACGATTAAAAACAGAGTCGAGTTTAACTAATTCAGAACCCACGAATAATTCAATCAACCCAAAAAAGAAACTCCCCTAAAAGAAATCAAGTTTAATTTAACTTTGTATTAATAAATATCAATAAATTTTAGAAACGACAGCTGTTTCTTTTTTAAAAAACTGTGAGTTTTCTTTTAAATACAAAGCAGTTAGCTTGACTTCCGATTAAATTTTGCTTTAATATTACTAAATTGAAAATATTGCAGAAAAAGTTCAAACGAGCCGGTTAATTTATTTTAGAAATACTGGCTTTTTAAACACATCATTAATTATTGGTTCGAACGGAATCTGATTAAATGAATCTTTTTCTGATATTATTCTTTTTGGGGTAGAAATTGGATAATCCCTCTGTGCCAAGATGACATTGGACATATTTTGATACAAATTTATTGTAGCCAA
>JAIORE010000406.1 GCA_021108315.1 Candidatus Cloacimonadota bacterium | reverse complement strand
ACACAATAAGCCCTCAAAGATAATGATTTGTAAAGATTATTTTTTTACAGCCACTTACCACTACCATCCATTACTACACAAGATACACCCAACCATATTTTGTACGAATGTAAGTTATAGAATTACTCCAGACTTGATTAGGTTTAGTTATGTTAAGACCTTTTAACAAATAAGGATATATCTTATTAGACATATTTTGAATACTCAATTTTGGTTTGGGATAAATTGTTTCTATTCCTAATTTTTTATCAAAGATTGAACCTTTCTTCTGCCAACAAAAAAACCTCTTTTAAATAAAACAGCCTTAATGCGTCTCAATCCGTAAAATGAGTTTGTTCTAAAAAGCTAATCCATTATAATGTTTTATTTTATTTTCCAACTTTCCAAACCTTCTTCCTAAAAAATATATAGAAAAGCTTCGGAATGGAATTTTTTAATAAAAACATTGATTCATTTTGTCTCTCAAATATTTTATCTGACAAATCTAATATCGGAGTTTCACAATATGAATTTTCAAGATATATTCTCTGAAGAAATAAATAGAAACATTGTTTATCATCGTTTGCAACCTTCTCAACAAGCAGTCTTTCACAATGTAGATGAATTATTTGAAGAACCTATTGAACGACTTTTACAAACAAATAATATTCACAAATTATATATTCACCAATTTGAAGCTATCAAAGAGATCAAGGCTGGTAACAATGTGGTGATTTCAACGAAAGTTTCCAGCGGAAAAAGCTTAAGCTATCAAATTCCCATACTTGACACCATTAGAATTAACAAAGATTCTCGAAGCTTACTTCTGTTTCCTACGAAGGCACTTACTCAAGATCAAAAAAAACAATTTGTGAAATTGATAGAATTTTCTGAATTCGCTAAAAATGTCAGTTTGGGAATTTATGATGGAGATACACCTAGTTCTCAACGAAATTCAATCAGAAAAAAAGCTAATATTATTTTTACAAATCCTGATATGTTGCACTTGGGAATTTTACCTCATCATACAGTTTGGAATGATTTTTTTTCAAACTTAAAATATATTGTGATTGATGAAGTTCATATTTATCGAGGAATTTTCGGTTCACATTTTGCGAATGTAATCCGGCGTTTAAAGAGAATTGCAGCTTTTTATAATTCATATCCTCAATTTATAGTTACATCCGCAACTTTGACCAATATCAATCCTTTCATAGAAAAACTAATTGGAAGTAAATTCAAATATATTTCCAATGATTATTCATTTCGAGCCCAAAAACATATCTATTTTTATAATCCTCCAATTGTAAATAAAGAATTAGGAATTAGAAAAAATCCGGTAACGGAAACTATCAAAATTGCAGAAAAATTCTTGGAATTGGATAAGCAAACTTTGATATTTACCCAATCAAGAAAATCTGTAGAGATGATTTTACGGTTTTTACAATCCAAATATCCTGAGAAAAATATTATTGGATATCGTAGTGGATATCTTTCCTCAAAAAGACGAGATATTGAGAATGATATAAAAAATGGTAAGATTAGGATTATTGTTGCAACAAATGCTCTTGAATTGGGAATTGATCTTGGTGGACTGGATGCTGTTATTTTAAACGGTTATCCGGGAAGCCTCGCCTCTACAACGCAACAGATTGGCAGAGCCGGTAGAAGAGGAAAAACATCTCACGCTGTTTTGGTGGCATCCTCAAACCTGATTGACCAGTATCTAATAAAAAATCCGCAATATCTTTTTTCAAATGAACCGGAAGAGGCTTTGATAGATCCAGACAATCCTTTTATTTTGCTACAACATATTAAGTGTGCTCTTTTTGAAAAACCATTTCTGGATTCAGAGACTTTTGGGGAATTACCTGATGAAGAATTTAATGCTTACCTAAATTTTCTTCAGAAATATGGAGTTATTATAAAAAGTGGAGATAAATTTTTCTGGAAAGCTAATAAATATCCGGCAAATGAAATTTCATTACGCTCCTCAGTATCAGGAAATTATATTTTGATGAACAAGGAAGAGACTATAGGAATTATGGATGAAAACAGTACTTTTTGGATGACACATCCACATGCGGTTTATCTTCATCTCGGAGAATCTTTTTTAGTGAAAAAACTTGATCTTGAAAATCGTATTGTAGAATTAGAAAAAAAAGAACTGGATTATTATACGCAAGCCATTATGCAAACAGAAATTGAACTTATCAAAAGTGAGAAAAATCAGAAACAAAATTTGATCAAAAAAGAGTTCGGGCAGATAAAAGTAATTGAGCAAGTTAAAGGATTTAAAAAAATCAAGTGGAATACAAATGAAATACTTAGTTATGAGGATTTGGAATTGCCAAAAAAGGAGATGATCACTAAAGGATTTTGGTTTACAATCAATGAGAAAATTATAGATGAACTGATTGAGAAGAATTATTTATTTGAAAAAAATCAAAATTACGGCAATAATTGGAAGAAAACTGCAAAACAGGCTAAAGAACGAGATCAATATTGCTGTCAGATTTGTGGGAAAAGAGAAAATGAAAAAATGTTTCACGTGCATCATATAAATCCTTTAAAAAACTACACTGATCTCCACAAGGCGAATAAATTGGAAAACCTGATTACACTTTGTCCATCTTGCCATAAACATGCCGAGAAGAATCTATATATTCAGAATTGTTTCGCTGGTTTTGCTTATTTACTGGGTCACATAGCTCCGTTTTTTATAATGTGCGATAGAGCAGATATTCGCGTAAATTCGAATATTTCTGGAAATATTGCCCGTGGTAAACAAGGAGTTATTTTTTATGATGCAATTCCCGGTGGAATTGGACTTAGTGAAAAACTATATTGTATTCAGCAGGTTTTATTCAGAGAAGCCCTAAAAATAATTGAAGATTGTGAATGCTCGGAAGGTTGTCCTGCTTGCACCGGACCTGTGGCAGAGAATGGGAAAGGAGCGAAAGAATTAGTGAGAGAATTGTTGAAGAAACTGAAGAATTGAAAATTTAATATTGAAGATTAAATATTTATTTCTACGCTTTTGTACTCTACTGCCATTTGTCAGAATTTGGATTTATCAGATTCTTGGATTCTTGGATTAATCCTGTTCATCCTTAAATCCTGCTAATCCAAATTCAGACGATATTTGGTTTTCAACCCCATCCCCAACCCTTCCCCTTCGTAATGGGAAGGGAGCAATTAGAGGAGTTATTTTTTTCTCTGTGCTCTCTGTGGTAAAATCTTTTTTTATAGAAATTAGCGAATAATTTTCAAGATTATAGTAGTTTTTTCAATTTTATAATCATCAAGAAAATAGTTGCTCATAATCTTTTGCGAAACACTTTTACCAATCTCTTTATCATTACAATAAACTTTACCAATTTCTTCACCTTTCTCAATTTTATCACCGATTTTTTTGATCAAGTATGCTCCTGTAGAATAATCCAATTTCGAATCCAATTTTTTTCTGCCGGCGTTCACATCTATCAGAGCAAAACCAATATTTTGACTGTTAATCTCTTTTACCCAACCGGTTTTATCAGCAATAATCGGGATTTGATATTTTGCTTGAGGAAGAAGTGAAGTATCGTCGCAAACTTTAGGATCACCTTTTTGAGCTTCAATGAATTTTTTGAAAACATCTAACGCTTTTCCGTTATTTATCACATCTTCAACCATTTTCCCAGCAAGTTCATTTGTTTTGGCAATTCCTGATAAAATCAGCATCTCTTCTGCTAAAACTTTGGTAATTTTATGAATATCCGGTAATTTCTTTCCTTGCAAATATTCAATTGATTCTTGAATTTCAAGTGCATTTCCTACATAATTCCCTAAAGGAGAATTCATATCAGTAAAAACAACCGAAACTTTTTGATCCAAACATTTTCCAGTATTTATTAGTAATTTTGCGAGTTTCTCAGCTTTTTCCATATTTTTGATAAAAGCACCGGTTCCAACCTTGAGATCAATTACCAAATTCTGAGCACCTTCGGCAATTTTTTTACTCATAATGCTCGCTGTAATCAATGGCAAGCTTTCCACAGTTCCACTCACATCTCGCAATGCATAAATTCTTCTATCAGCCGGAACCAATTCTTTCGATTGGCTGATAATTGACAAACCTGTTTTTGTGATAATTTCTCTAAACTCAGTTTCACTAAAATCTGTACGGAAACAGGGAATTGCTTCCAGTTTATCCAAAGTTCCACCGGTGTGACCTAAGCCTCGACCTGAAATCATCGGAATAGTTGCTCCGCAAGCTGCTACGATCGGTGCTAAGGGAATTGTGATTTTATCACCAACTCCGCCGGTTGAATGTTTATCCACAGTATTCATCCTTTTAGGGAATTTGATCCATTTACCTGAATTTATATAGATTTCGGTAAGAGTTTGAATCTCCTCAGGTTCCATTCCTGAAAAGAAGATTGCCATTAACATTGCCGACATTTGGTATTCAGGGATTTTGCCTGATAAATATGATTTTATAAAAAATTCCAATTCATTTTGAGTTAATTTATTTCCATCTCTTTTTTTTATAATTAGTTCTACCGGATTCATTTTTGCTCCTAATTTTTACTTAGCAATCTCATCCAAAAATAAAACCAATTGCTTTTCAGATTGCCACTCCCAAAACATTTTTCCACCTAAAAAGGGAATATTGTTTTTAATCCCTTTTTCAATTAGAAGAGTTTTATTATCTGTATAAGGCAAGTCAATGATTTTTCGTGGAAGTGGTAAATTTAATTCTTCTAGAAGATCTTCATTATTCATTCCAAGAGGAGTACAATTTATCAAAACAAAATTCGATAATTCTCTATAATTTAAATAATTACGTGAATATTTTATTGCCAATTGGATAGATTTTTTTATATTACGAGATGAGATAAAAACGGATTTGCTATTTTTAAACGCTTCCAGAGCAGCTTCTGCTGAACCTCCACTTCCCAAAATTAAAATTTTATCATCATTATTAATATTTAGATACTTTATTGCTTTTTGAAAAGCTATGATGTCTGTGTTGAAGATTTCATTTGTTTTTGGTAAAAAAGCATTTACAGAATGCAGTTTTCTGGTTGAATCATTATTTATTATTGAAGCAATTATCTTCTTAAATGGCATTGTTACAGAAAAGCCGTAAAAATTGATTTTTGATTTCTGTAACCAATTCCAAAAATCCTCAAAATTTTCAACAACAAAAGGAAGATAAATTGCATTTAGTAAATTTTCGGAAAAATGATTATTATAAAATTCTAAACCAAGTGATTTTTCAACTTGTTTTCCACCTATGATTCCACCAATTTGAGTATTTTTATTTATTTCTAAAATTTTATATCTTTCAATCTCATTGATAAAAATCTGTCCGGTAGCAGTTTGGTTTTCTGGGTTTGAAATATAAGTTCCGATAGAATCTAAGTGTGAATATAAAAATCTGGAAATTCTCCCTAATTTTCCCATTCCAACAAAAATTACAAGTTTAGTAGATAAATTTATCAAGTCTTGTACTCTAAGTAAATCTGAATAATGTTCTATATTTACAGCAATTTTTAAATATTTAGAAGGAAGTTCATTAGATTTGATAATGATTTCTTTTAATTCTTCAACATCAAATTTTTGGTAATTGTGATGGGATAAAATCAGATTTTCTGGATTCAATTTTTCGCAAGAATTAGATATTTCTAAATCCACTAAACAGTTATATTTTTCTATGATTTTTTTATAAAATTGTATTTTATCTTGAAAATCGAAAAAATTAATACCACCTTCCAAAATATCTCGAATGGTGATAATCGTTTTATTATCAATTAGTTCCATAGAAAAATCTGATAATGATTTTAGATAATCCAAGCGATATTCAATCCATAAATCACCAGCAATTTTTTTCTGCTGTTTTGCAAATTCGGTGGAATGATAGGGAATAGAAAAAACAATCATTGATGCTTTTTGCTTTCTTTAAAAAGAGTTTTCCAGATTGATTGAATAAATTCACTTTCAAGTCCAAACTCTTGACCTTTTTGATATAAAATTACGAGTAATTTTTCTTCTCTCGAAATATCTTCCATTGCTATATTATTTTTTTTCTTTAATTTTCCGATTTGTGCAGAAATCTCTAAACGACGGTACAAAGCGATTAAAATATCTTCGTCAATTTTATCAATCGCTTCTCTATAATCCAATAGAGTAAGTTTTTCGGAAGTTATCAACTTTTGGTGAGCAATTGCATCAGCAAGTACAAGTTTCGTCATTGCTTCCGCAACAGGTAAAATTCTAGGAACGATGCAGATGTCGTGTCTCCCGTTTATCTCAATTTCCACATCATTATTTTTATGATCAATGGTTTTTTGATTCAAAGCAATTGAAGGTGTTGGTTTAACCACAAATCGAAAAATTATATCTTGACCGGTAGAGATTCCACCTAAAATCCCTCCCATATTATTTGATAAGAAACCGGAACTTGATATTTCATCATTACTCTCTTTTCCAGTAAGATTTGCCAGCAAAAATCCTTTTCCAAACTCGATTCCTTTTACTGAACCAATAGATAAAATTGCTTTGGCAAGATTTGCTTCCAATTTTTCAAATACGGGATCACCCAATCCAGCTGGAATATTTTTTATTTCAACTTGAACAATTCCACCCACTGAGCTTCCCTCTTTTTTTATCTGATTCAGATATTTTTTCAGATCATTATAATTTGTGGAATCAAGCCAATTCAAATCGTTTTTAAGTTCAAAATTTAATTGGTTTGCTTTGAATTTTCCAATTTGAATGGGATAAGAGATAATTTCAATACCATCTACGGTTTGTTCTACAACTCCAGCAGCAGTTACTCTTGCGATCGTTTCTCGTCCGGAAGAGCGTCCTCCTCCACGATAGTCATATATTTTGAATTTCTTAAAATAGGAATAATCTGCATGTCCCGGACGGAAAATATTTTTAATTTGCTCATAATCTACGGATTTTATGTCTTCATTATTTACGATCATGCAGATTGGCATTCCGGTGGTTTTACCTTCAAATATTCCAGACAAAACAATTAATTTATCTTTTTCCTGACGTGAACTAGATATTTTATTTGTTCCGGGTTTTCTTCTGTTCAGGGCACTCTGAATTTGTTTAAAAGGAAATTCTATATTAGGTTTGATGTCCTCAATAACCAAACCAATACATTTCCCGTGACTTTCACCAAATGTTGTGAATCCGAAATATTTACCAAAATGATTTGATTTCATATTAGTCCTTATCAATGATTTGGAATACAAATAAAATAGTTTGTATTTTAATCAATTCTAATTAATTTGATTTTTTTACATAAAATAATGTTCTTAAATTGTCAAGTTAGATCAAGTTTAATGTTCAAATCAAGTTTCAATTGATTGAGGTCAATTCTGAAATTTAATTTAGAAGCCCACGATTTTAATCGTGGTAATATTATGCGGTAACAACAATAGCCGACTTTAGTCGTAAAAAACTTCATTAGATTAATCATAATCACAGATTTTCACGGTAAAAAATAAACAGTAATAATCTTACGTATATAAAGTTTGTAGAAAACATTAACTTGCATTAAACAAGGAAGATAGATAACATTGGTTTATATTTTCTATTTTTTTTACTACTGCTCATAAATGATATTTAAAATATTTTTTGATTATACAAAAAAATATAGGAAACATTACCAATAAGCCTTAAATACATAGGTAGCAACGGATTAGCAAATTAGTAATAAGAAATAGAGAAATCAATTATTCGATTAATAATATTTAATATTAGTGTATCACGGTAATATTGTGCAGTAGTAAACATAAAAATAAATGCAGTTTTCAAGAGCATCAACCTCAAAAAATACTGTGAATAAATTACCGTGAAAATCTGTGATAATTATTCTACATTGTTTTCAGTGTTTATTTTTTAACGACTAAAGTCGTGTAGGAATGATTCCTGATTATTCCACGATTGAAATCGTGGATTTCTTTATGGAGTATTTTTCTTTTAGATTTTTAACTACCAAAAGAATGTCAAAATAACATAAAAATGTGCAATATTAACAAATATATAGTCACTAACTTATTGAAAAAGATGGCGTGAGATGTGAACAATCTCTATAATTTTGCTTCTTGCTAAAATAATATAGTTTGACAATCAATTATTAAATTACTATAAGCAAGAAAAGTCAAATGGAGAAAAAATGCCGGATTATGAAAATATCATAAAAAGAAGTTTAAATTTTATCGAAAAAAATCTGTCTAAATCTATTTCGAACGAAGATATCGCAGATTACAGTGGTTATTCTCCCTATCATTATGCCAGAATTTTCAGCGGATTTACCGGTTTCCCAATAGTCACCTATATTCGGATGAGAAAATTATCAGAAGCTGCGATAGTACTCATCGTTTCTGGAAAGCCAATTGAGGAAATATCAAAAAAATTCGGTTTTGAATCTCAGGAAGTTTTTACCAGAGCATTTAAAAAATATTTTCAACAAACCCCAAGTTTATATCGGAAAAATAAAATTTTAAAGAATTTTCAACCAAAACTGGAGCTGCAGATCCGGTTAAATAAAAGAAACGGAGGACAAAGAATGAATTACAAGATTACAGAATTACCAAATCTTGATATTATCGGAATCAAGATTAAAACTAAAACAAAGGATTTTAAAGGGAATCTGAGAGAATTATGGGATTCTTTTTTAAACCGGATCAATGAAATTCCCCAATTCAAAGGCGCACAAAAAGTTGGAATTTGCTTTCATGATCCGCGTTTTGTAGAAAAAGAACCGGAACAGGAAGATGAATGGTTTTATATGGCTGGAATTATGGCAAAGAAGAAGTCGGAAATTCCCAAAGGAATGATTTATCAGAAAATTCCGGCAAGTAAGTATGCTGTTTTTTCTTATGATGGTTCAAAAGACAATCTACACGAGCTATATCGTTATATCTCAGTGGATTGGATAAGTTCCGTAGAGTATGAGTTTTATCCACATGATGAGCTTGAAATGTATAATGAAGAAACAGAATATTTTGATTCCGTTAAAGGAAAATATGATTTGATGATTCCAATAAAATAAGATTGATAATATAACATCTTGCCAGCAGATGTTATCAAAATTCTATCTTGTAATAAATGATTTTGAGCCTAACACTGTAAAATTCTGCGGATTCTTCATAGTTTTGAATATTTACCGGAAATTCAGAATAAGCTCGTAAATTTGTCTTTCATTCAGAATCCTTAATCCATCTAAGTGTTTTCATATAAATATTAGAAGCGTTCCACAAAATGTATCCATCAGCATTACAGTCTTTGATAGACTGAATCTGAGCATAAATGTATTCTGGTTTATAATTTACTTTCCACGAATTAGCTTGAATATACGGAATCACTTTACAAGTATCTTTTGAATATTCAACAGTTTGTTTAGTTGCTTTATAAACAAGATGATAAGGTTCATTCCAGACATCATTTCTATAGCCAAAATCTTTATTGAAATGTGAAGTATATATCATTGGATGAATCGCACTTAAATATTTCGTTAATTTTGTAATATCCTGACCTGTGTTTCTCACATCAACTTTTCTTTGCCAAGCAACAATTGCAAAAATATCTCCGGAAAGATCAACTTCATATTCATCACAAATTTCTCTAACTTTTTTGACAACTTGTTCAATAATATCAGATTTTTCACGCTTTATATAAGTACTATCTTTCCTCGAAAAAGCATTGTCTTGCTTTTGGAATAAGAAATTAGCATCAGAAAGTTTACCTTGAGTAGGAAATCTAATATAATCCATTTGAATTTCATCAATATTGAACTGTAACACGCTTTTTATTACTGAAAAAAGATATTTATGAACATTCTCATTTGAACTATCTAACCAACTTGCTTTTCCTCTTGAATTTTCTTTCCAAACAGAACCATCCGATTTAAACGGACGAAGCTCAGTATGATATTCAGCAAGATATTGATCATGAAACATCACAACTCTGGCAACTGCCCGCATATTTCGTTTATGAATTTCATCTATTACTTTTTCGATATTTAAAATTGGTTTAATATTTTCACCAGTAAATTCTTTTTCTCCTGTAAACTTAAAGAATATATCTCCGTTCATGTTTTTTACATCAAAAACAACCGTATTAATTCCGGCAACTTCGGCACTATCTAAAATTGTTATAAATTTCTTTGTAGCAACTGTCCAAGCACTTAGATAAATTCCTTGTGTGAATTCAGGTCGCTTTATTTTTTCTGATTTATCAAATACTTTTTCCGGCTTCTGCTCAATAATTTCTTTTGGCTTTTCTACACTTTGTTTGGGTGAATCTTTTGGGATTTCAGGCTTTGAACAGGAAAATAAAACAATCATAATTAAGGTTAATACTTTATACATGAGAAATTCCTCACAATTTTTAATAAGAGAATAATCTACAGACTAACACAGACGAAGAAAAAGATATTTCATGCAAAAAGAACGCAGAACAATTAAAATTTATAATTTAACATTGAATATTGAATATTGAATATTGATCTCCGTGCGTTCAATGTTTTCTGTGGTTAATTTTCTTTTTTTTTCGAGTTGATTTGTGTGATTCGTGGTTTCATCTTTTTCAGTTTATCTGAATTAGTATCTTATTTCTAATATTCTTGTATTTTTTGGCAAAAGAAAATAAATTCATATTCTTTTTTTCTCTGTGTTCTTTGTGCACTCTGTGGTTAATTTTTTAGTTCGTTTTGTTAGTTGCTAAATATCTTTTGGTTCTGGCTTGTCCATGTTAGCTTAAAGCTTTTCTTTCGAAATTGACATTTTTCATAGATACAATATTCACAATTTACAAAATTAATTTGTGATTCAAACATAAAGCCGATTTTAGAATTAATTGGAAATATTTTTTCTGTTTTTCTCTCAAATTTTAATACATCTTCATCAAAAAGATCAATAATCTTTTTAGTATCAGAAGTGTTCCAATCGAAAACAACACCATGATTTATTTGTGATAATTTATCTATTTTAAATTTTTGACTGATTTTCTTTTTAAGTAAACTTCTGCTTTAGCGATAGTTTCGTAAGAAATTTCTCCTGAATTCTCAGTTAATAAATAATATGGAAAGACGATTTGAGGAATAGTTTGGAACAAAATTCTACTCTGGAAAACCAAAGAATGAAAAATTATCTTATCAGGGGCTTCTTTAATAATCGTAATCTTGCGATAATTGCCAAAGAATCGTATATCTTCTATCTTAAAAGAAAGCATAAAAAAAGGTGATCAAAACGATCACCCGAAAATTGTTAAGTAAAACATAGAGTTTATTAGTCGCTTTTTGAAATTGCTTCTAATCTTGATAAAGCTCTTTTTAATGCTGCTTCTGCTCTTCTGAAGTCAATGTTTCCTTTACTTTTTTTTAAACGTTTTTCTGCTCTATCTTTAGCATTATTCGCTCTACTTTCATCAATTTCAGAATACTTTTCAATTATTTCGCAAACAATGTTTACTTGGTTATTTTCAACAGTAACAAATCCGTCATGTATAGAGTATTTTTCTATTGAACCTTCATTATATAATTGCAACACTCCCGGGCGAATCTGTGTAATAAAGGCAGTATGTCCAGCATAAATTCCAAAATCTCCTTCTACTCCGGGAACAATTATATGATCAAATTCAGCATCAATTTTCATTTGAACAGGTTGAAGAATTTGTAAATGGAGCTTAGCCATTTTTCATAATTCCTTTTGCTTTTTTTTCTGCATCTTCTATCGTTCCAACCATTAAGAATGCTTGCTCAGGCCACTTGTCACAATCACCATTAATTATTGCCTTAAAGCCTTCAAGAGAATCCTTTAATGGAACATAAACACCTGGAGTATTTGTAAAATCTTCTGCTACAAAAAATGGTTGTGAAAAAAATCTTTCCAGTTTTCTAGCTCGAGTTACTATTAGTCTATCATCTTCAGAAAGTTCGTCCATTCCCAAAATTGCAATAATATCTTGTAAATCTTTGTATTTTTGAATAATTCTTTGAGTTTCACGAGCAATAGAATAGTGTTCTTCTCCAATAATTTGCGGATCAAGAATTCTGGAAGTTGATTCTAATGGATTTACTGCCGGATATATACCAAGTTCAACAATTCTACGGTCTAGAACAGTCGTAGCATCCAAATGAGTAAATGCAGTTGCTGGTGCTGGATCTGTTAGGTCATCAGCCGGGACAAAAATAGCCTGTACAGATGTTATTGAGCCATCTTTTGTAGAAGTGATCCTCTCCTGAAGTGATCCCATTTCCGTAGCTAACGTTGGTTGATAACCTACAGCAGAAGGCATTCTACCCAATAAAGCTGAAACTTCCGAACCTGCTTGCGTGAAACGGAAAATATTATCTACAAATAAGAGAACATCCTGCTTAGAAATATCACGAAAATATTCTGCAATTGAAAGTCCGGTAAGTCCAACTCGTTGGCGAGCTCCCGGAGGTTCATTCATCTGTCCAAAAACTAAGGCTGTTTTGTCTATAACTCCAGATTCTTTCATCTCAAGCCAAAGATCATTTCCTTCTCTAGTTCTTTCACCAACTCCGGCAAAAACCGAATATCCACCGTGCTCAATAGCAATATTTCTGATAAGTTCTTGAATTATAATGGTTTTACCTACTCCTGCCCCACCAAAAAGTCCAATTTTTCCACCCTTTGAATATGGTTCTATAAGATCAACAACCTTGATTCCAGTTTCCAAAATAGTATCTTCGGTTGATAAATCTTCAAATGCCGGGGCTTGTCTGTGAATCGGATAAAATTCATCAGCTCCAATTTCTCCACCACCATCAATAGGAACTCCAACCACATTGATCATTCTACCAAGAACTTTTTCACCAACCGGTATTGTAATCGGTTCACCTGTATCAAACACGATCTGATTTCTAACCAATCCATCAGTAGAATCCATTGCCACTGTCCGGACTTTATTTTCACCTAAATGCATTTGAACTTCGAGAACCAGATCCGGTTGTCCGTCTCTTTTCATAATCAAAGCATTATAAATTGCCGGTAAAAAACCTTCATCGAATTCAACATCTACAGTAGGTCCAATAACCTGTATTACTTTTCCTTCAACCATATTAATCCTCTTAAAATAAGTTTCATACCATAAATTATATTATTAGTTTTTTGTAAAATCTTTTTTTATGAAAAACTGAATCAGAACAATTTTCTAAAATTTGAAATTGAGTTAGCATTAAAATTCTAAGCTTAATATGAAATTTATCTTGCCATTTAACATACAATAAACTTTTCAGAACTTTAAAATTTTAAAAATGGAGGAAATATGATGTACACTGTTTTAGGAAGAAATGTTGTAAAAATTTTACTTTTAATTGTTTTTGTATCTTTGAGCTTGATTTTAAATGCAAAACAACAGAAAAAAGAAACTTTTTTTAAGAATGGATATTGCATCCAAAAAACTGCCAAAACTCAAGTGGAAGGTGAAAAATTTATTAAGGCAAAAATTCATGGAAAATGGGGTAAATTTGAATTGAAGGATTTCCCTGAAAAATTTGTTAAATGGAATACAGGCGATAGGCTTGAGCAGCTAAATAATTATAAAAATATGATGATGGGTAAAGATGCTAAAGATGTAAAACTTGCCGGTGCTCATAATGGAGTTGTAGCAACTTATGGTTATCAAAGAGAAGATTCCCGATTCAAATTAAATAATGCAGTAAAAGGGATGGGATTTTTGCCAAAGCGTAATAAAATCAAAGAAATTATAAAACTTATGGATGAAACTGCCGATGCTTCAATGTTGGATAAAATGGATATTTTGACAAAATTTTATGAAAATCCTGATTCTATATTTGCGTTAGATAAACAAATTTCTTTGGAATTATATTCACAAAAAGAATTTATGACCCAAACATTCCTGAACCAAATGACAGATCCGGCTGCAACGATTGTTTATCTTGATATTCCTTCTTTTAAATTGAAAACAATTACTCGCTTATTAGATCCGAATGATCCAGAACTTTCCGATTATGAAAAAGATGTCGTTTCTTATATTAACAAAATGCATAGTTATTTCCATGGACATTTTAGTCGTGATTTTATTGCTGTAATATATTATGTTGTAGAAGTTTATGATAACTCCCCAAGAGGGAAAGACCCCGAAACCGGAATGGGGCGAAAGATGAGTAAATAATTATTTCTGTATTTTGAGCGATTCTCTATTTATTATTAGATTGAATCGCTCATTTTTTTAGATTTGCTTTTAAATGGTATTTCATGAATCCTTCCGGTAAATTTATCCATCCCTGAATTTATTTCTCTATCCATGGTAAAACAAAATCATCTTCTGTTACAATTATCCCATCAGATCTAAAACCAATTATTCCTTTTTCCAAATGTAGTGTTAAAACCGGACGCTTTTTTCTTTTGCGAATTTTATCATCTTTGGGATTACATCCGAAAGTTACAGTTTTTAATTCTGCATATATGATTCTGTTGATTAATAAAAGAAGGCATATATAAGCATTAACCTCTTAATATATTATGCATTTAACTTTAATAAAAAGCTTGACAAATAATCTATATT
>JAIORE010000278.1 GCA_021108315.1 Candidatus Cloacimonadota bacterium | reverse complement strand
TTGCTTTATCAAAAGCATCTCGAGTTATTAATCGAAAAATTCCTGTACAAGGTGGCTGATGAATTCTAGTTAAATATTCAGAAGCAAAATAAAAAATCTTTGAAAAAATTGATTCATGATAACAACCTTCGTTTATTTTCCACTGTGCAATTGCCATTTCGCTTTTTTCCAAAAGCATTCTTTCCAAAAGTTTCGGAATATCTTCCGGTTTATCCTGTAGATCTGCATCCATAATTGCCATAATATCATATTTTGCAAATTCCAAACCAGCTGCAATTGCATTCGATTGTCCATAATTCTTTAATAGCTTTATCACTCTTATTTGAACAAACCTCTTTTGAAAATCATATAATATTTTTAGTGAATTATCAGAACTTCCATCATCAACAAATATTAGCTCAAACTCTTTACAAATTTCATCAAGAATATTTATCAATCTTCTAATCAATTCCGACAAAAAATCAGCATTATTATAGACAGGAATAACCACAGATATATTAGAATTATTATTTTTCATTTCTTTCCATTAACAAAATTTTTCCAGAGAGAATTCCACCCAAAATAGCAGGTAAAAGTATCATAGTAACATAATTTAATATCGAAACACTAAATGCAATTTCCGGTTCAATTGAATAATTATTATAGAAATAGATAAAAGCTCCTTCTCGAAGTCCAAATCCACTTATTGTTAAAGGAATTAACGATATGCATTGAATTACAGGAACTAGAATAAAATGCGTAAATATTGGAATTTCAATTCCGTACATTCGAAAAATAATAGCAACATTTATTATACTCAAAATCTGAACTGGAAAAATGTAGTAAAAACTCTTTTTGTACATTTTCAGAATCGAATATTGAGTTATTGTCTGATAAATCGTTTTAAAAAACAAAATAATTGCTTGCTGAGATTTAAAGAATTGTATTTTATTAACATCTAACTTCCTAATGAAAACGAAAAGAAATAACAAAATTGTGAGAATTAAACCACTGCTTAATGCTATCTTTCGAAAAATTAGTTCTTTTTTTAAAAAAAAGATACTACTTATAAAGGTTATTAAAATTAAAGAAAACAAACCCAGAATTTTCTCTATGATAATGGAAGAAGTTGCCACTCCTTTCTTATAAGTTTTCTTCTCCAATTGATATGCTCTGAAAATAGCAAAACCATCACTGGAAGGAAGCATAAATCCCCAAAATATTGAAGTAAAATTTATATATAATAATCTACTAAAATTTGTAAAAATATCTAATTGATTCAAAATAGATTTCCACCTTTTTGCTGCAAAATAAGGAATCAAGACAAGTGTATTTATTATGCAGAAGAAGATTAAAAAAATATTACCTTTTGGTAAAGAAATCTTCGATTTAAACAAATTGAATCTATCAATTATAAAATAAAAAATGATTATTGTAATAATAATCTGAAAACCAAACAGAATTTTTCGTTTCATAACAAAATCTGAAACATTCTATCCAATGATCTACGAGTTTTCTTGATAACATCTTCGTCCATTATAACCTCATTTTTTTCATCAATTAAAGATTGAACCGCAATTTTCAAAGTCGTTTGTTTCATATCTTCACAAATCATTTTCTGGCTAAGAGGAATTATTTTTTTAGCAGGATAGCGATCTTTCATTTGATCAAATAAACCTGTTTCAGTTCCAATAATTACCTTATCGTTTTTTGAAATAAAATCAATCATCTGGCTTGTTGAAAGCACTTCATCAGCTTCTTTGCAAACCTCAATATCACACTCGGGATGTACGATCAAAGAATAATCCGAATATTTTTGGCGAACCTGCAAAGTTTCACTCAAAGTTATTTGATTGTGAGTATGGCAATAACTATCGAACATTATCAATTTCCGTCCTGTCTTAAATTCAACCCATTTTCCAATATTTCGATCTGGTACAAATATAATCTTTTTTTCAATTGGTAAACGAGCTATAAGTTTTACAGCATTTGCCGAAGTACAAGTGATTGTGCTTTTTACTTTTAACGTTACGGAAGAATTGACATAACAAACCACTTCCGCATTTGGATATTTTTGTTTGAGTTCCTTTAATTCCTCACTGCTCTTCATATTTGCTAATTGACAATCCGCAGTTTTATGAGCTAAAATTACTTTTTTATCTGGATTTAGAATTTTAACAGTTTCACCCATTATTCGAATTCCACAAAACAAAAACATATCCGCTTTAGATTGAACCGCTAATTTTGCTAATTGCAAGGAATCACCGACAAAATCAGCAATTTTCTGGATTGGTAAAGACTGATAATTATGTGCTAAGATTACACAGTTTTTTTTTTTTTTCAAGTCTATTGCTAAATTTACTAAATCACTTTCTGATAATTTATTAAGATTCAAAATTTTCTCCTCTTTTAAAATTTGTATTATTGATTCAAAGCAAAAGATATTCCATCTGTTTTAATAAAAATAGATTACATATAGAATTGATTTTCACTATCAACCTACAACTCTATCTCCTATCTCCTATCTCCTTTTTCCTTTTCCCTTTACCGTTATCGAATCTTATTCCTGATATTTATTGCCAATTTTAGAAATAATAAACGGAGTTTTTCCACTTTGTCTTTTTTTCAAATTTTTAACAAAATTAATATCTATTTTCATTTCATTTCCTATTCGTTTTCTTAATCCTATTTTCAAGTTTTTCAGAGAGTTAGAATCAAATTCTTTATCAATAATTAGGTTTGTATAAATATGATCAATTTTATCTTGTATGCATTGAGAAGCGATTATTCCTTTTGCCTGATCAATCGAATGCGACATAACCGAACCTAAAATTCTACCATCTGGAGTTTCAATAAAATCACAAGCTTTGCCGAATATTTCTTTCACAATTCTAAAATTTCTTCCACATTTGCAACTCGCAGAATTAGACAATTCAACCTTATCTAAAGTTCGATAGCGAATTAAAGGCATAGCATAATTGTAATAATTAGTTCCGATCAAATCTCCTGTTGAAGTGTGTTTATCATTTTCATCCAAAATTTCATGATAAGCAAAATCTTCAATCAAGTGCAAATTTCCTGATTCACATTGAGAAATCATAGCAGAATTTTCATGCATAGAATAAAAATCATAAACTTTGCTGTGATAAAACTTGCTCAATTGTGTTCGTTGATTACACGATAGTGTTTCTCCATAAGTAATGATCATTTTGGGAGTTGGCAATTCGAGACCAAAGTCAATTCCAATTTTGGCAATCATCAAAATATCAAAAGGAAATCCCATAATAAGATCAGGTTGCCACGATTTTAATTTTACAAGTAACTTATGTACAGAGTTTTTACAAAGCCTGTTTGTATCAAATCGCAATACATTGAAAAAAGGATTGTATTTAAAATTTTCCTTAACAAAATAATAACTTTGTACACTTAAAGTTTTTGTATAAAACTTATATCCTGCCCAGCAATAACTACGTAATAAAGCAGCAATTTTATTTGCCTGTACTTGATCATCAAGTACAAAATGAAGCGGCGTTCCGGTGGATCCACTTGTTGAATCCCAGCGAATCCCATATTTAGTCGCATTTTTTGCAAGAAGTTTATCAACGCTTTTGCGAACTGTTTCTTTTTCCAATATAGGAATTTTAGGTAGATCAATTCTTCCTCGAAAAGTCCTAGCATCGAATTTTATTTTCTTGAATAAATTTTGATAATAAGGTACATTTTTGTTAGCATGTTTCACTAATTGAATCAATTTCTGGTCTTGGAAATATGATAGAGAGTTCTTGCTCCAATTTTGACTTCTTAGGTAACGCTGATAATTTCTTATCACTTTAAAAGGAATCTGTAATATTGATTTTTCCATAATTTTTTATTGCTACAACTCCTTTAAAATCTAATCTTGTTCCAACGCAGAATATTGGAACAAGATAGAAATATTAGTTCTCACCTTACGAAGAAGATTTAGATTGCTTTTAAATTTTCCTTATCTTTTCAGCTTTTTTCAATAATTTTTCAGCTGCTTTTACCATTGGTGGTCCAATAAATTTTCCATTTTTCAGAGCTACTCCTCTACCCTCTTTTTCTGCTTTTCTTGCTAAATCTAACATCTCTTTTGCATCTTCTATCTCAGCTTCACTTGGACTAAAATATTGATGAGCAATTTCGATCTCTTTGGGATGAAGACAAAGCATTCCTTCAAAACCAAGTGTCTTTGCTAATCTCAAATTTCTCTCAAGATCTGTTAGGTCATGAACATTTATATGAACCGTATCAATGGGAATAATATTGTTTGAACGAGCACAAGCAGCAATTTGAGATCGTGGAAATAATAATGAAATACCTTCAGGATCATGAATTCCCTGTAAATCAGCAATGTAATCTTCACAACCAAAAGCTACAGCTACGATCCTCTCAGATGCTTTTATTATCGAATCAAGGTGAATCAAAGCTCCGGTAGTTTCCACTAATGGAATTAAAATAAAATGGTTTTTCTCAAAACCATTATCTCTCTCAATTTTTGTAAGAATTTTATCTAATTCAATGATATCAGCTTTGCTTTTTGTTTTAGGAAAGACAAAACCGGAAATCTCTTTAACACATAACATTTTTAAATCATTAACCAATTTTCCACTATCAAGATCATTAACACGAACCAATAAAAGTGGTGAACGAAACGATATTTCTTTGATTTTTTTTTGAATTAGAATTCTGGCAAATGCTTTTGTTTTTTCCGGTCTTACCGAATCTTCCAAATCAAATATAATTGCATCTGCCATAGTTTGAGCTGCTTTTTCAATGATTTTTTCATTATGTCCCGGAACAAACAATAAACTTCTGAGAACGATTGATTCTTTATTCATTTTTTCCTTTCTTGGGAATTAATATCTGTCTTTGTAATGTTAAAACTTTTTGTCCTTTTTGATTAAATGCCCGAGTTTCAACCTGAACAATTCCACAATTTTTTCTGGTTTTGGAAGAACGAACAGATAATGTTTCTGTTTCTGCCGAAATAGTATCTCCCATAAAAACAGGTAAATGATGTTTGATATTTGAATAACCCAAGTTCGCAATCGCTTTATAACTTATATCTTTCACACTAATCCCAACTACTAATGACAAAATATAAGTTCCAGCCACAATACACTTACCGAAATCAGTTTTTTCTGCATAAATAGGATCAATATGCAGAGGATGATTGTTGATTGTCAATTCGCAAAAGAGATCACTATCACTTTTATGGATAGTTTTTACATCATTATGAATAATTACTTCACCAACCTGAAACTCTTCATAATATTTCCCAAAATTTTCGTTTGATTTCAAATATTCTCCTATAATATTTTTGCCACAGACTTTCACGAACTAAGAAAAAGAAATTTCACGCAGAGATCACAGAGATGAAGAAACGCAGAGAACAATAACAAATTATAAATTTTACATTGTAAATTATAAAATTCTCTGTGCTCTTAGTATTTTTTTGGTTAATAATTCTTTTTTCTTGTGTTATTTTTGATTTCCAGATTGATCTTAATTATCCTTTAATCTAATAAATCCCAATTCTGATTTTTTCTTCTCCTTCGTTATTCATCATTCCGTGTTCGATATTGGATATTCATTTTTTTGTCCGTGTTAGTCCGTGGCTAATAATCTTCTCCAAAACCATTTCCGGCGTAATATTTTTCATACACAAATGATGTTTCAAAGGGCACTCCATCGCTCCGTGACTTCCGCAAGGACGACATTCAAGTTTAGTTTCAAAAACATAATCATTTTCTCTAAACGGATAATAACCAATATCTTGAACTGTGGGTCCAAAAATAGCAAAAACATCGGTTTTCATCCCATTTGCAAGATGAAGAGATCCACTATCATTACAAACAAGCAAATCACATTTTTTTAGAATTGCTGCCGATTCCAAAATTGTTGTCTCTCCGGCTAAATTTATTGCATTTTTATCTGGTAATATTCTCCCACAAAGTTCCTTCTCTGCCGGACTTCCTATCAAAATCACAGAAAAGCCATCTTCAACTAATTCTTCTGCAAGACTTTTATAATTCTCTTCCGACCAGCACTTAGTTTTCCAAACCGAACCGGGAGCCATTGCAATTTTCACCTTTCCATTATCCAATTTTGAAAGAAGTTTTTCTGATTTCTTAATATCACTTTTACTTGGAAACAATTCCGTTTGAAGTTCCCTTTTTTTATTATCATACACATTTAAAAGATTGAGATTTTTTTCTATCCGATGTTTTCCGCTAAAAGGAATTTTTATTATCAAAAATTTTGCAGCAAGCCATCTATCAAATCCAATTCTAATTTTTATTCCAGCGAGAAAAACTAATAGAGCTGTAGTGAATGAACTATGTGGCAAAAAGCATAAATCATATTTGTTTTTTCTTAAATTCAGAAGAGTACTAAAAAAACTTTTTAACTTGTTCTTTTTTTTATCAAAGATAAGTATATTTTCAATATTGGGATTATTTTTTAAAATCGAAGCCGTTTGAGGAATTACCAAAATATCAATAAAATAATCTGGAAATAACAATTTTAAATGTTTGATCAGCGGAGTAATAAGAATCACATCACCGATAAATGCTGTATGGACAACTAAGATTCGCATATTAATTCTTCATATAATTCTATATTTTTTTTAACTGTTGTAGAAATATCAAACTTTTTAACATATTCTTTTGCTTCTTTTGCAAATTTTTGACGAAGATTTTCATCTTCTGATAATTTGATAATTGCTTTTGCTAATTCTTGAGAATTTTCAGGAGGAACCAAAAAACCATTTAAATCATTTTTTACAGCTTCCGGAATTCCACCGGTATTTGTTCCGATTACAGGTAATCCCACAGATTGAGCGTCAAGGATAGAAGTTCCTAAACCTTCTAATTTTGAGGGCATTACAAATATTGTGAAATTTTTAAGAATTGAACCAATATTCTGACGAAACCCCAGGAAATGAAATTTTTCAGAGATATTCAATTTATCAGCAAGCTCCTTCATTTCATCTTCCAATTTTCCATCGCCTAAAGCAACAAAACGAATATTACTTTTTTTCTCAATTACAAGTTTTGCAGCTTGTAACAAATTCGGATAATCTTTGTGACCAACAAAAGCTGCTACAGTTCCAACTATTATATCATTTTCGGAAATATTATTTTGAGAACGAAACTGTTTATCTCTTTTAACATCATCAAATTTATGAATATCTATTCCACTATAAATTGTGACCAATTTTTCTTGGTCTACTCCATCTTCCATCATAACTTTTTTAATTCCATTTGAAATACAAACAATTCTACTCATCCACCTATTATTGTATTTATACTTTCTGGAAAAATTATTTTTTAGATGAAAATCAACCCTACGCACTCCAATAAGTAAAAGCTTTCGATAGAATAATTTTGCCCAAATTCCAATAGACAAAGCATGAGCGGAATGAAGATGTAAAATACGATAATTCTGCTGACGGCAAATCTGAGCAATTTTAAAGCCAGCCCAAATATCTATTTCGCTGTGCATTTTGATAGCAGTAAATGGAATTTCTTTTCGTTCACAGAATTTAGCAAATTCCGATTGCGGCTGACAAATCAATTGAGTATGAAATCCTTGTTTATAAAGATTTTCTAATAGATAAGCCGCTTGTTGTTGACCACCACGCCAACTAACTTCGGTATCAATATGAATAATTCCTATTTTCTTAATTTCCATAATTTTAGATATTTTAAATAAACTCCTATTGCAGAATTTTCGCAAAGAACAAAACCGTTTGCACCGTCTAAAAATCCTAATTGAATAAAATACATTTTGATGAATTTGAAAAATCCTCGTAAAATAGCTTCCAAAATCGTTGAATTTCGATTTTTCTCAAAAAGTGTTTGAGCTCCCAAAGTTGAATATTGATCCATTTTTTTTATATGAGATTCAATAGTCGGATAAGTAAAATGTAACATCGGTTGATAGATTCTACCTTTTTTCCCATCAACAACAATAGATTCATGAACTATTTTATCATTAAAATTACCAAAATTTTTATCAAAAAGTCGAAGTGGGAAATCCCGATTCCAACCACAATGCTTAATCTTATTCCCTAAATAATATGAAATTCTTTTAATACTGTATGCATTATATTTTGGCTTTTCTAAGATTTTGCCAATCTTATCTTTTAATTCGGTAGTTATTTCTTCATCTGCATCTATTGACAAAATCCAATTATTTTTTGCGTATGAAACTGCCTTTCGTTTGGTTAGACTAAATCCAAGCCATTTAGATTTTATTATCTTGCAGTCATGTTCTTCACAAATTTTGAGAGTATTGTCTATAGAGCCTGAATCTACAACAATTATTTCATCCGCCCATTTCACAGATTCCAAACAGCGCTCTATATTTTTTTCTTCGTTCTTGGTGATGATCGTTATAGAAAGTTTATTCATTTATCATATCTCAAAAACTTTATATTTATCATTACCAAATGTATTATCATAGCCAAATTCACAGCGAAAATTATTTTTATTTAAATATTCTGCAGCGGTTTTATGATATTTTAGATTAACTCTCTTTCCATTTTCATGAAATTCCTGATGCCACAAATGGATTGGATAATCATACAAAAAAGGATTTAATCCTTTTATATTTGCATAGAAAAGTCTTCGTCCAAAATCATCATCTTCATTACCCCAACCGATATATTTTTCATCAAATCCATTGATCTTAATAAAATCAGATTTATAAAAACCAGCAACACCTCCACGAAATTTAGCACCTTTTTTTCGCAATTTAAGATTATTAAGTTTTCTGTATAAACGATCTTTTTTGTATTGTTTTACAACTTTATAGAATTGATTTTTCTTCAATATTTTTTGATAAGCGAAATTTTTTATAACATACTCATCTATTTCATTAAGTTGTTCTTTTGTAGTTCTTATGGGCCAACCTACAACAAAATAGTTTTCCCGAATATTATCCTTGATTGTTTTCATAAAATCTTTCGTGAAAACCAAATCCTGATCAAGATAAAAGATATAATCACCACTTGCTTCTCTTGCTCCGTTATTTCGGCATCTTGCTAATCTAAAGCCATCATCTTTTTGTATCACATATTTTATTGGGACATTAAGAATCGGCTTATACTTCTTTAAGATTGAAATAATATCTTCAGTAGAACCATCATCAGCAATAATCAATTCATCTGGTAATTGAGATTGAGAAGAAATAGATAAAAGACAATTTTCCAGTAACTCCGGTCTATTGTAAGTATTAATTATTATTGATAGTTTCATAAATCACTTACTTTAAAATTAATCAACAAATCCCCATTTTTGGAATAAATATTTCAATTGAAAAAAATGTCTATCATCAGGTGCTTGGTCATAAATCCAAATGTTATCCTTTTTTCTATAAATACCAATTTCATCGTAAACTTTGTTTTTTAGATCACCCCAAATTGCACCGAATTCGGTGACAACATAATTTTCCTCAAAATCAGACATAATATCATACGACATAATATCATACGATAATTTTTCATGAATAGATTCTACAAAATTTAACAATTTTTCTGGTAATTTATCTAAAATTATATTATTGCTTCCACTGGCATAAATAGAATTCGGTCGATTCGCTCTAAAAAAACCTTGAATTTGGTCTCCGAAGCAAAGAATTTTGTAATCACCTTTATTATTTGATAAAAATTCTTGAAAATATACATAATCTTTTTGAACATCAGCTTCAAAATAAGTTTTCAATCCTTTGCCAAAAACTTTTGCAATATATCTTTTGCCTTGCCCTTTGGATTTTATTAAACCTACATTTGAAGCACCTGCTCCTGTAGATGATTTATAAAAAAAAGGATATTTACAACTTTCAAGATATTCCAATGCCATATTTTTATTATAAAAAACAGATGTTTTCGGAGTTGCAATATTTTTTGCTTTAAGTATATAATATTGCATAACCTTATCATCATAATGGCTAAAGCTATTCCAATCTGGCCAACATGGAATATTTAATTCATTTTCAAAAATATTTATAATTTTTCTAGCAAGATCTCGAATTTTGGGAGTATGTTTTGCTCTCCAAATCAGTCCGTCATATTTGTTTGAAAATAATTTGTCGGCTTCATTTTCTTGCCAAATATCTATTAAATCACATGAGAAACCAAAGCTCTCTATAATTTTTTTATAAACAGTCCAAAAAATATTTTTATCCTTTACAAGAGCAATTCTTTTCACCAAGCCTCTATTTGATAATTTTATTTTTTTTTAGTTCAACAAGTTTTATAGCATATTCAAAAAAATCTGTCCATTGTATCACTAATTTGTGCCAATCGTATTCTATTTCCATTTTTCTTCTAATATGTGCTCCCATTTGGGGAATTCTATCTCTTTTATCTACAAAGAATTTTATTCCCTTTTTTAATGATTCAAGGTTACGTTCAACAATTCTACCTGAAATACCATCATCTACAAGATCGGGAACAAGTCCTACATCAGTGGAAAGTATCGGAATACCACAAGCAGCGGCTTCAATCACAGGTCTTGGAGTGCCTTCACTTCGAGAAGCACAAATATAAACATCTAAAGAATTATAAAAAAATCTCATCAGATTATCATCAGTTATAGGATTTTCCTCTTTTGATTGAATCTTTAGAACAACTTCTGGAAAAGAATCGCAAGCAGGTTTTATCAAGTCATAAAAACCACGTTTATTAGCATGATTTTTTAAACTTCCGCTCCAACCGATAACCAGTTTATTGTTTTTTGTTTTTTTCTCTGGATAAAAATATGTAAAATTACAGGTATATTTTGTATGAACGATAGGGAAGTAAGGAACAAAATTATACCATAACTTCCAACAATGAGTATTTACCAAAACAGCTTGTTTCAAAAGTTTTACTATTTTTTTGGGAGGATTAACATTATAACCCGGAGGAATACTTTCCTTTTTAAAATCCCACCTATGATAAGATTTTATTCCAGTCGTTACTTTTTCAATAGGAATATTATTTTTTAGTAAACTAAAAAAAATTCCCATATACATCGTATGTATAAGATCGTATTCTTGTATCAAATTTTTCCAATTTTTTATGAAATCATCAATATAGGTTAGATCAAACTTAATATTTGAGCAGTTGTATTTAATAATATCTTTCGCATTTTTATCTTGTGCCCAATTGGGTTCATCAGCTATAATTAAAACTTTTTTGTTCATAAAATCCTATATACCTTTTAATAATTTATAATTTTTAAATCCACCGATTTGCTTTCCACTTAAAATAAGATGTTCCAGTTTGGTTAAAAAACGATATTTTAATCTTTCGTGTTTATGGAGTTCTCGGTCTGGATTTGGTTTTCCACTCATTTGTAATTTATCACTCCAATTCATTTTTGAAATCATCTCCTTCATTACTTTAGGATGTGTTCCTTTGAATTCAGCTATTTTATTCAAAGGACCATAATCAAAATATTTTGAAGAATTTTCATACATTTCAGAAACTTTTTGGGAACCTTTATGAACAGTATCCAATGCTTTCTTTTTGTTTACCATAAGATCCGGTGGTCGAACCCAACCATAATGATAAACAAATGCATCAACTGCTGCGACTTGAAGCTTGTATGTCCCTTCCTGCTGGCGATAATTCACTTCATCAAAATTAGGAATTCTCCGAAATGATTGTGCAGATTCCCAAGAATGAATCTCAGATCTATTCTTAATTATCCGAATTTCATTGGGATACCAACCATGATTTTTATGATGATGATTATAATCTCCCCAAAAATGATGATATTTGAAAAGTAAACCCTCCACATTATCATTATCCAATAGTTCTTTACATCTCTGCTTAATTACAGGCAAATATTTTTCATGAATTACTTCATCAGCTTGAAGATAAAATAACCAATCGCCAGAACATGCTTTTTTTGCAATATCAG
Organism: Candidatus Cloacimonadota bacterium; assembly: GCA_021108315.1. Lineage (GTDB taxonomy): Bacteria > Cloacimonadota > Cloacimonadia > Cloacimonadales > TCS61 > JAIORE01. The sequence goes on along the minus strand of JAIORE010000278.1, from coordinate 2,809 downwards.
TTTGATGTGCATTTTCCATACCACGAGAATATTTTTCCAGATCCCAAATAGTATCAATAATTTTTATTTTCGAATCACCAATTGCTGCAATTCTTGCTCGGGTATCATCATCATTATCACCTTTTCCTATTGCAATTACAAATTCATCAACAATTGGTAAAATACTTTTAACAGCTTCCACAATCGGATAATAGAGTTTTATCCCATTTTTAACAAAAGAAAATCCACTAATTTTCATAATTTACTTTTCCTGTTCAAACTGTAATTTATACAGAATTTGATATTTTTCATTTCGATTTAATAATTCCTCATGTTTCCCAATATCTAAAATTTTTCCATCGTTCATAACTACAATTTTGTCTGAGGAGAGAATTGTTGATAAGCGATGAGCAATTACAATAACTGTTCGATTTTCCGTAGCATGGTTTATGGCAACTTGAACTTTACGTTCCGATTCCGTATCCAAAGAGCTGGTAGCTTCATCAAAAATCAGAATTGGTGGATTTCCGACAATTGCTCGAGCGATGCAGAGCCTTTGTTTCTGACCTCCGGAAAGATTAGAAGCTTTTGTTTGCAACATTTCATCATATTTTTGGGGAAGTTTTTCAATAAATTCATCTGCAAAAGCAATCTCCGCTGCCTTTGCAACCTGTTCATCAGAAGCTTCTTCAAAAGAACCATAACTAATATTGTTGTGAATAGTTTCATTAAAAAGAATGGATTCCTGAGTTACAGTTCCAAATAAAGTTCTCAAATCTTTCAATTTTATCTGATTACTTGGAACACCATCAATTAATATCTTACCGGAAATTGGATCATACATTCTAGTTAATAGATTTACAAGCGTAGTTTTTCCACTTCCGCTACCACCAACGATCGCAATTTTTTCACCTTTACAAATTTCTAGATTTATATGTTTCAATACTTCGCTTTTGCCATTGTAATTGAATAACACATTTTTAAATTCAATTTTTGAATCAAAAGTTTTTTTCTCAATGTTATTGATATTTTCTGTGATCTCAGTTTTTCTATTTAAAATTACTGAAATTCGATCTAACGAAACAACAGCTTTTTTTATATTCGTATATGTTTTAGTAATTGTTTTTATAGGATGTTGCATAGAAAAAACAGCAAGCAAAAAAGCCATAAAACTTCCAAAAGTAAAAGCTTCCGATTGCAATATTACCTGTCTTCCACCAATGAGTAGAACAATAACACCTGTAATTGTTCCGTTTATTTCAGAAACCGGAGTACCGATAGCTTGATAAAGTCTTGTTCTTTTCCAAAACAGAAAGAACTTGTTATTAATTTGATAGAAACGCTCTTTTTCATGATTTTCTTTTGAGAATGCTTTTACAATTCTTATACTTTGCAGAACCTCTTCTATTTTTGAAAACATATCCGATGTTTGTTTTTGAATTCTTTTTGAATATTTTTTGATTTTCTTGCCGATATAGTTAATTATCAATCCAAAAAAGGGAAATAGTACCAGTCCAATTAGAAACAATTTCAAATTTAAAGTAACTGCTATTTGAATATAGATCAGAACCAATAACAAATCTCGAATAACTTCAAAAATAGATCCGATAAATAAGTCACTTACAATATCAACATCTGAAGATATCCGAACCAGAGAATCACCAACATTATTTTTGTTAAAAAAAGTTAGAGATTGATAAAGATAACTGTGAAACATTTTATTTCTAATTTCCTCAATTACTCTTCCTCTTAAGTTAATAAACATTATCCGATTTCCGTAGAAAAATATATTTTTAAGCATAATCAAAACAATTATTGAAACACTAATTGTCCATAATAAAAGCATCGGATCAGTGTGATTCAATATAATCTTAAATTCACTCCAAACTTCACCATAATTTGATTTGTCAAACATTAGGGTAAAACTATGAGTTGAAGTAAACTTTTGTATTGTAACTTGAACAGCATTCATAAATGATGTAAGATTACTATAAATTATCTGAGTTTCATTTTTCTTGAACACATGATCCAAGAGAGGAACTGCTAACATTATGCTTATGCCGCTGAATAAAGCATATCCGACCATAAAGAACAAACCAGCGATTAGAAATCCCCAGTAATGCAACATTATCATATAAATTCGTTTTATATTTTTCATGAAAACCTAAAATATTATTTTTTAAAATCAAAATCTAAAATATATCTTATGTGTCAAATTGAATATAACTTAGTTTTTTACATCTTTCTTAATTTCTTTTGAACTTTAGAGATTTCTTCTGTAAAATTATTAGAGTGATGATAGAAAATCCAAGTTATTCTTTTGGCGTCTATTACACAAATGATCAGAAAAAATGATATTTATAAGCAAAATTGAAATTGTATTATTTTTGATTAATCTTCCAAGAAGTACCAGACAATATGTTTTCTGGTATTTTTTTATTATTATTTTTCCTTTTGTCTTACTTGACGAACTCGTAAAAAGAAAAATCAATCCTCTCTTTCCGTTTTCGAATTTTTCAAATTTTCATTAATTTTAGATCAAAATGATCATTTATGTAGCAAATTTAGTTGTAAATTCGTTCATAGTGAAAAAATCAGATTTAAAATTTAAAACATAGACATTTTTATGCACTTTTTGGAGATATTTTGCAATTCTGAACACATTGATGGCTAAAGCTTTCAGTTTTTGCCCGAATTTCATCTTTTCTAACCCACGATACCTTGACCTACGAACACCGGTCATATGTATAAATCGTGAGTTGGTTGCCTCTATTCCACTCCGATAACGATATTCATCTTTGAAATCGATACTTTCCTCATATTGTCGGCG
>JAIORE010000266.1 GCA_021108315.1 Candidatus Cloacimonadota bacterium | reverse complement strand
TATTTTCTATTCGTAATTTTTTATTTTCTTCTTGTAATGTCATATAAACATTATATTTTTTTGATACTTTTTAGTCAAATATAAAACTACCTGAGTAGTTACAGATAATCTATAAAATAAATATTTTAAATTAATTCAGCTACATCAACTTCTTCATCCAATCAATTGTATACAGCATATCTTCCGGTAATGGACTTACAACTTCAATATTTTTTTGTGTTATTGGATGAACAAATTTAAGTTTATAAGCGTGTAAGGCTTGTCGTTTCAGATGGTGAGCAAAAAGATATTTTGTTTTTTTATGATAATGTGCGGAACTGTTTGCCAAGGTTCGCTTGAGACTTGAATATGTTTGATCACCAAGAACAGGGCAATTTATATGTGAAAAATGAACCCGAATCTGATGAGTTCTTCCTGTTTCTAAATTAACATCAGCTATACAAAAATTAAAAAATCTTTGTTCAATTTGATAATGTGTAATTGCTAATTTTCCCTCATCTGAAACTGCCATTTTTTTTCTATCAATTTTACTTCGATTTATAAAAGTTTTAATCGTCCCTTCCGTTTCTTTCGGGACTCCAACTAAAATCGCTTTATAATACTTTTCAATCTTTCTTTCTTGAAACATGGTAGATAAAAGTGAATGAACTTTATCGTTTTTGGCAACAATTAAAAGCCCGGAAGTGTCTTTATCAAGGCGATGTACAATTCCTGGTCTCAGTGGATCAGAACCATTAGAAAGTTGGTCTTTAAAATGGAACATCAAGGCATTTACTAAAGTTGAATCATAATTCCCGGGAGCAGGATGAACTGTCATACCAGCAGTTTTATTAATGACAATCAGGTGTTTATCTTCAAAAATTACTTCAAGAGAAATATCCTGAGGAATTGGCATTGGATGCTGTTTTTTTAATAACTCAATCTCAATATGATCATTCTCCTGTAGAAGAAAGTTTTTTTTGATTATCTTTTGATTAACAAGAACATTTCCATTTGAGATTAATTTTTCGATATATGATCGAGAATATAATTCGTTATGAGAAATACTTGCGAGAAATTTATCTATGCGAACGTGATAATCTTTATCGAAAACTAAATTTATTTTCTTCAAATTAATTCCTTAATATTTTTATTTAACAAAAAGCTGAAAACTGAAAGTTAAAACTCCTATCTCCTATTTCTATTTTTTCTTTGTCTGTGTTAGTCCGTGGCAAAAAAATCATTTCTTATCAAGATTAGTAAACACAATCACCACTCCTATTGCTTTTCCATCGTGATTTCTTACTAAAGCACTGTTTAATCCTATATGTCTTTTCAGATTTGGAATAAAAAATTGTTGAAGATCTTTCTTTCTTTCTGTTTTCAAAACTTCAATAATATATTTTTTTATATGATGTTCTATCTCAGGGGGAAAATTACTATCCACAATATTTACATTTTCTTCAAGTTGGGGAAATATTTCGGTAACAAGATCATTTATATACACTATTTTCCCTTTGATATCAGCGATAATAAAGCCTTCATTCGTTAAGTTTAAAATTGCTTTTATTCTATGATGATGCTCAATTATTTTTTCTTTTTTTAGATTATCAAAAGAACGTATTGATCTCAACATCTCTTTAATGGAAACAAGTATAGCATAGAATTCCTTATTCATAGAAAATTCTAATCCTTGCAGATTTGTTTCAATATTATAATTTCCTTGTGAAATCTCCTTTAGTTTCAAATGAATTTTAGAAAAAGCTTTATGAAGGAATATCGGTAAATAAAATATTAGAATCATAGAGAAAACAAATTGTAAAAACCAAGTAATATAAACAGTATTATGAAGATCAATTTGAAGATTTTTCATGTTATCTAATTTTGTAGTAAGATTAATTATTATCATTCCCTGCACAAAAGAGATCAATAGCAATGTTATTATGATCAAACGAATTTTTCCTGTTATAGATAACTTCATAATTAACTCCTTTTGGATACTTCAACGATTAGATTATTAATCTTGCTTTTGTGTCCGATAAGAACAAGCACATCACCATCATGAATCAAATCATTTGCTCCTGGCATCTCATTTACCTTTTTACTAATTTTATTCTCTCCTTCTTCCGTTACCGAGTGGGAAGTGTATTTTATTGCAATCACATTAACACCTTTTTCTGCAGGTAATGCTATTTGTTGTAACGTTTTACCAACCCAGATATCCGGTACTTTTAGTTCAATTACACTATGTCCACTGGATAAATCTACATATTCTATAACACTTCGTGAAAGTAATGAATTCGCCAGTTGTTTACCTACCATTTCTTCAGGAAAAATGACATTATTTACACCGAGCTGTACTAATATTTTGGAATGAACTTTGCTGTCTACTTTGGAATGAATATTACTCACTCCAATTTTCTTTAATGCAACACAGGTTAAGACATTAACTTCAAGATTATTCCCAATTCCAACTATAGCCGCATCTACATCCTGAATTTTATTTGCCTTCAAAGCCTTTTCATTAGTGCTGTTCATTTGAATCGCAACCGTTACTTTGTCGCTTATTTCTTCGATAAGTTCTTGATTGTTATCAATTGCTATTACTTCAGCTCCATTTTCATACAGAGTTGTTGCAACTGTCATCCCAAACTTACCTAATCCTATCACTGCGAATTTCGCCACATTAACTCCTTATTCCGATATGAATTTCATTTGCCATCTTACATTTAAAATGTTCTTTTAATATATTTTAACTTCAATCTATTTTATTTACACTTTGTCTTTTAATTTAACCTCTACCCTATTGAGATTTTTTCTTCAGTATATGAATAAGTCGTTTTAATTTTTGTTTCAGAAATTGCAAAAACCAAAGTAAGAGGACCCACTCGTCCAAGATACATTAATAGAACAATTATTACTTTCCCAAAATCACTCAAATTCGCTGTAATCCCCATAGAAAGCCCTACTGTTCCAAAAGCTGAAAAAGCTTCAAATATTATTTTTTTTGCTGAATAAGGTTCTATAATCAATAATAAAAAAATCATAAAAGAAAGCAAAGTTAATGATATTGCAATTAAAGCCATAACTTTCCGAATTATTTCATTGGAAACTTTACGTTTGAAAATATTAACATCACTATTACCACTCAACAAAGCAAAAACAGATAAAACAATAATAAAAAAAGTAGTGGTTTTAACTCCACCACCGGTAGATCCGGGAGAAGCTCCAATAAACATTAGAATTAAAGAAATAAATGCAGAAGCCGATGTTAGATTAGCATTATCTATTGTATTAAATCCTGCTGTTCTGGTGGTTACGGATTGAAAATAGGAAGCAAAAACTCTATCCTTTAATTCAAATCCTTTCATTTCATTATTGTATTCTGTGATAAAATAACCGGCAAAACCAATTGATATAAGCAGAATTGTGGATACTATAACGATTTTTGTGTGTAATGACAATTTTGATCTCTTTTTCCTCAATAAAAATTTTCTACGGAAATCATCAATTACCGGAAAACCAATTCCTCCGATAATAATTAGAAATGTTATAACAAAATTAACATTAAATACAGAACGGAATTTCATCATATTATCGCTATAAAGGCTGAATCCGGCATTACAAAAAGCAGAAATCGAATGAAAAACTGAATGGTACAACGTTTCTTTAAATGTATAAAAATCATTTTTAAAAGAGAAAAATAATAAAATTGCTCCAATCAATTCAAAAAATACTGTAATCACTATGATGTTTTCCATTAAACTAAACATATCAATTTTATTTGATTCCCCCACAACATTTTGAATCAAATGTTCACTGCGTAAAGTTAGTTTCTGACCAACCATAATAGCAAAAGCACTTGAAATTGTCATTATTCCAAGTCCACCGATTTGAAGCAAAAGTAGAATTATCAATTGCCCAAATATCGTAAAATGAGAGCCGGTATCATAAACTATCAGACCTGTTACACAAGTCGCAGAGGTTGATGTAAATAAAGCTCCAATCAATGTTGTAGTTTCATTTATCACTGTAGCAGCTGGTAGAAGAAGTAATAATGTTCCAGTAAAAATTGCTAGCAAAAAACTGAATAAGACAAAAACCGGAGGATTTTTTGATAAAGTATCAAATAGGGTTTCCTTTTTACTGGAAATCGACATATTTTTTATCAGCAAAAAGGTTTGCCTACCCATAAGATAAAACTCAAAAACTTTTTCAGAACCTTGAATTGTGAACCCAATCGTTATGAAAATCAAATCCGGAATAATACTAATCAGCCGATTGATACGCTTTTTTTTTCTTATCAAATATACAATATTATGAAATCCGAGTAAAATCAAACCAATTTTTGAAAAGTTAATCCAAATTTCAAAATCAGTTTGAATCAAATGAGAAAATAGATCTAATGCAAATATAATTGCAATTAGATTTAGAAGAGTTGAAGAAATTTTTACGATAGATTTATAGAATTTTATCATATTTTAATAATGTAAAGCAGTAATATTGTTATATTTTTGTACCACAGACTTTCACAAACTTTTATATTTCTTAGTCTGTGAAAGTCTGTGGCTAATTCTTTTTTGTTATCGGCAAAGTAAATTACCAAAAACTAAACTCCTAAATTTTCTAAAATTTCCTTTTGAATAGCCCCAATTTCTTGGTCAGCATTTACTCGGCAAACAATACCTTTATCAGCAAAAACTTTGATAACCTGCTCTGTTTCATTATGAAATTTATCAAGACGTAGTTTTATAGCTGTTTCATTATCATCTTTTCGCTGAATTACTTCTCCACCACATAGGTCGCAAATTCCTTCTTTTTTGGGAAGTTTGTAGAGCATATTATAATCTGTTTTACAATCTTTACACAATCTTCGAGCCATCAATCGTTTCACAGAAACATCATCGGTGAGTTCGAGAAGAACTACTTTATCTATGTTATATTTTTTTAAAAGAAATTCTCCCTGAGAAGGATTACGTGGGAAACCATCTAAAATAAAACCAGTAGATAAATTATCAAGTGCATCTTGAACAATTTCCAGAACATATTTATCAGGAACTAAATCTCCTTTTTCGATAAATTCTAAAACTTTTTTACCTAATTCCGTTTTGTTTTCGATATTTTCTCGAAATAGGTCTCCAGTTGTAACGTGTTTCAAACCTGTTTTTTCACTTAAAATTTTCGCTTGTGTTCCTTTTCCGCTTCCTTGTACACCAAATAAAATTACATTCATTTTTTACCTCGTCTATATATTTTTTTTCTTAAAATAAAAATGTTTTGCTTGACGTCAAGTTTTACCTTTTCCATTGGTTTTTCTGAAATTAATTAAATAAATAATTAGATTGAAAAGTATTGTGGGAATCCTAAAATCTCGAGTCAAGTTTTGCGATAAAATTTAGGTAGCTTTGAAAAATAACTAATAATTTGAACTTTGAGAGAATCATTGTACAAAACATTGAGCAAAACCCGACTCGGGATTTTATTTAGGTTAAATTATGAAAACAGCAATAACAGGTTCAAACGGTTTTCTGGGAAGCAGAATTGTTCATAAACTGCAATCAAATGATTATGAAATTATGGCTTTGATAAGAAAAAATGCAAATCGGGAGCTTCTCCATCCAAATACGAATATTGTTGAAATAAATTATAATAATGTTTTTGAGATAGAAAAGACACTGAACGGGCAAGATGTTTTAATTCATTCAGCTGCTCTCACCAGAGCAAAAAGATGGACTGATTTTCAAGAAATCAATATAAAATTTACAGAAAGGTTGATAGAAATTTTCAATAGAACCAAATCATTAAAACAATTTATATTCATCAGTAGCCAAGCTGCTGCCGGACCTTCTGTAAATTCAAAACCAAAGATTGAAAGTGATCTAAATAATCCGGTTTCATACTACGGAAAAAGTAAGCTTCTCGCAGAACAATTGATCAAAAAAAAGATAAAAAAACCTTATACAATTTTGCGACCTTCTTCCATTTATGGTCAGGGAGATCGTGATTTCCTAAATTATTTCAAAATGATAAATAAAGGAATAACAGTGCTTCCCGGAAAACAGAAAAAATTTATCAACCTGATTTCTGCTGATGAGGTTTCAGAATACGTAATGCATACGATCAATAATAAATCGGCGTTTAATCAAACCTTTTTTTTAACCGATGGAAACATTTATTCACTTGATCAATTCATAAAAATCCTCAAAGAAGTAATGCATCAGAAGACAAAGGATTTTAAAATCCCCGACAAACTCCTTTCACCTATCGCTAAAACGATTGAACTTTCTACTTTATTCAGCAAAAAACCAGCAATCTTAAATCAACAGAAAGTTAATGAGATCAAGTATAATTTCTGGCTATCTGAAAATCTTAAAGCAGTAAAATTATTAAATTATTCTCCTCAAAACGGGTTAAAAAATAATTTAATCACAACATACAATTGGTATAAAAAAAAAGGATGGTTATGAAAATATTTCAGTTTCTTATAATTCTATTTTTTCTACAAATTCTTTTTTCACAAGAAAATATTTCAGACGAAATTATTGATAATCAAATTCCTGAAATCATCTTATATCAAGATTCGCTGGTAATACAGGATTCACTGACAATAATAGATTCAACGGAAATAAAAATTGATCTAAAAAAAGAGGTTTTGGAAAAGAATATCAAAAACAGTAATTCTTTTAGAAATTTTAATGATATAGACCTTTTTTTATATTCGGAGAATTATCATCTGTTTAGCCCTTTAAATTACAATATTTGGCTGGAAAAAAATGATTTTACATTGACCAATAAAAAAGACGATAACCTTTTTTATTTGAGAAGCTATCTACCTTTCAATTTTTATAGTTATAATCAGCAATTTATGAAATTATATCGAGATATTTATGATTCTCCAATCGCTTTTACCAATACATTTCTCGGAATTGGTGATGAAGAAATGAATGTAGCTTATGTCTCTTTTAACAAAGGAAATGTTTTTAATTTACGAGATTTGAGTTTGAGTTTTGAGTTTTTTACCCAATCAGGATTTTGGTTTTCTACTGATGAAAAGACCCAAAACTTCCAGATTCGTTTAAACTACGAAAAATGGTGGGGGAAACTACTTTTTTCAACCAGCTCAATTGAACAAAATATTACGGATATTACTAATACAATTATTGAAAATACTGCGAAAGATTTTAATGAAAAAGGCTCGGACATTGCAATAATCTTTCAAAACAAATTCGCAGATATTGGTTATCGTAAAGAGAAAATAAAAATTGCTGAAAATGAAACTGACTTACAGCAAATTTTTATTACACAAAACTTTGAATTTTTTTCAAATATCTTTACTCCCAAATATGAATACATCAGCACTCAAGAGAATGATGAACATCTTTTCTCTTTATCTCAACAGCTCCAAACAGCCAAAACAGAATTTTCTAACTATTTAAAATTTAAAAATTATGATGAATTTTACGTTTCAACTGATTATTTTTTTCTTTCCTCACAAAAACTGGGATTTGAAGCTTTTTTTAATCAAATTGATGATAATGAAATTGTCTATAAAGAATCCGGTATTGGTTTAAAGATTGATAAAAATATTTTGAATTCAAAGCTTTCGTTTGGAAAAATCAATTCAGCTGAAAAAAAGTACTATCTGGATTTATCCTTGAAATTGGAGCAAAATTATCGTAATTGGTTGATTTCGCTTGATTCTTGGACATTATTTGTTCATAATTCAGACGATGTTTTACCAAAATGGTCAACTAAAAATTTTATTGAAATTGGCTATGATATGCAGCATAATAATCTTATAAAAATTGGCTTATCGCATTATATTACAGACTTTTATGAATATTATTCTAATGTTGATGAGCATATAAATATTATTAACAGCCACTTATCTATAGGAATTACAGAATATTTTGAGATCAGATTAAATGTGAATAATCTATTAAACAATAATAATGAGCTTTCTCCTGTAAAATTTAGACATTTTGTGGTTAATCTGAAATGGATTTTTGTTAATTAAAAAAACATTTGAAACCACGAATTTTCACTAATTAGCACGAATTAATTCGAAAAAAGAAATTATTTACCGCTAAGGTGCGAAGAACACAAAGCATTTAACTTTCAACTTTGATTTATGATCTCCGTGCATTCTGTGATTAGTATATTATAGCTTATGTTATCTCTATCTTTTTTACTTGCCAAAAAATAAGATGAGTTTAGAAAAAGGAATTACAAAATGTAAGGAGCAAAAATGGGAAAAGAAAAAGAAATTTCAAGTTATGAAATCAAGCAAGAACTAACCAAAGAATACAATCAAATAGTTAAACGCACCTCAAAACCAAGAATTCTATTAGTTACTCCGGAAATCACAGCTCTACCTGAAGGAATGGGAAATGCCGTAAATTATGTTGCTGCCAAAGGTGGTGGATTAGGTGATATTTCGGCAAGTTTAGTTCGCTATTTAAATGAAACCAATGAATATGATATTCATATTGCCATTCCCAAATATGATATAAAAATAAAAAATGTAGCAAAATTCACAAATCAGCAAATTGACCGTTTGGCAATTGTTCTGAGCGGTAGAGGGATTCATCTTGTAAATGATAGTGCTTTTTCTTATTTGAGCAATCCTTATGAGGATAATCTTATCCATTCCAGTGCTCGCCGTGCTTTGGCTCTGCAACGTCACGTCATTAATAACCTTTTGGAATTGGTAAATCCGGACATTGTTCATTGTAATGATTGGATGACCGGCTTGATTCCATCGGCAGCGAAAGCGAAAGGGATTAAATCTTTGTTCACGCTCCATAATATTTTTACTGAGAAAAAAACGATGAAGGATATTGAATTGAGTGGAATGAAACCTATGGAATTTGCTGAATATCTCTATTTTGAAGAGTTTCCTGAAAATTTAAGACAAAATTGGAAGAAACACTTCGATTCAAACAAAGTTGATTTTACTGCCAGCGCAATTTTCGCTTCTGATTATTTTAATACTGTTAGCAAAACATTTTTAGAAGAATTGGTCACTGATAAATTTTCTGACCTTGTTCCACGACCAATTTTTGAAATGATTAAGCAAAAATATGAAAATGGAAGAGCATTAGGAATTTTGAATGCTCCCAATGATACTGTAAATTCAAAGGTTATGGGCGATATCGTAAATTTCAATAAATATGAAGTAATGGAAGCAAAAGCAGAAAATAAACGCAATTTCCAAAAGCTTATGGGTTTGCCATCAGAATCTGAGATTCCGCTTTTCTTCTGGCCCAATCGTCTTTATTATCAAAAATCACCGGAAATATTAGTAGATAATGTTGATTATTTTTTGAAGAAATATAATATTCAGATAGCTGTTGTAGCCAATGGAAATCCAAAAATTGAAAAACAATTGGAAATACTATCAAAGAAATTCGATCGTATCAAATTCAAGGTTTTTGATGAATCACTGAGCAATTTGGGTAAAGCTGCAGCAGATTTTATTCTTATGCCTTCTCGATATGAACCTTGCGGTTTACCTCAAATGGAAGCTCCGAGATTTGGGACATTGCCTGTTGTAAGAGCCACCGGCGGATTGAAAGATACGATTGAACAGATGGATGTGAAAAAAGAAGCGGGAAACGGATTTCTTTTTGAAATGGCAGATAAACCCGGCTTGGAATTTGGAATCAGAGAAGCGATTAAATTTTATGATCTACCTTTTGATATTAAAGAGAAAAATATCCAGAGAGTGATAAGTCATTCCAAACGAACTTTCAATATGAAAAATACAGCGTCTAAATATATGGATATTTATGATAAATTGATTAAGCAAAAGAGAGACAAACACAGTGAATAATTAATAACTAATAATGAATAGTGAATAATGAAGAAAAGAAATATTAAACTGATATTTTCACTTTTGCTCATTTTATTGAGCTGTACTGCTTCAAAACCAAATTCAGATTCAGAAAAAGAATCAGATGATTTGATAAAAATAGAGCTTTACTGGTCAAATATTTATTATAAAAAGGCAGAACAGGCTCAAGGCTGGAAATACATTGTAATCCACCACAGTGCCGGAAATAACGGAAATGCGGAAATCTTCCACAATTGGCATACAGAAAAAGGTTATGGTGGTTTAGCCTATCACTTTGTGATTGGAAACGGAAACGGTTCAAACGATGGAGAAGTTGAAACAGGATTTCGTTGGAAAGAACAAATTTCAGGAACTCACGTTACGGTGAATTCGTGGTATCATAATATCTTTGGAATCGGTATCTGTCTCGTTGGTGATTTTAATAAAACCAATCCAACTTCCGAACAACTAAATTCACTAATTACACTTATTACAAATTTATCAAAACAATACAACATTCCTTTGGAAAATGTTATCGGTCACAATGATGTTCCTTTTGGTGATCCGGATTGGTCAGATGGAAAAATTAATGCTACGTTTTCAACGAAAACACAAACAACGAGTTGTCCGGGGAAAAATTTAAAGCTTACTGAGATTAGGAAATCTGTTAGTGAGAAACTTGTAAAAAAATAGGAAAAAATGAAAAAAATTATAATAATTGTTGTTTTGCTGATATTTGGAAAATCACAATATGCAATAAACTCTGAAAAAACTTTATACAGCAAAACTATTTCAGCGTTTCAAATTATAATGGATGAAACTTCTGAACAAAACGAAAAATATCAAGCACAAAAAGAGTATATGAAATGTATTTTGGAACTATCGCAAAATAACGATGGAAAGGCGATAAAAAAAATTCTTGATGATTACTGGATTAATGTTTCAATTGAAAATAATAAAAATGATTGGCAAACAAAAACGCTTTTTCAGTTTACAATTCGTCAGCTCTTTTCCGAAAAATTCTCAAATAAAACCAAAAAAGAATTTCTCTACTTAGAGAAATTTATCTTTAATCCTCACTTCTTTGAATACGGAAAAAAAGCAATCTTCTCCGAAATAACTCATAGTGAACTTTATGAAAATGAACCGGACTATATTTTCGATTTGATTATACGAATGTTAGAAGATGTTGCATCCTCAACCAATTTAAAACGTCGTGTTCTACAATTAGGAAGTAAAAGAATTATTGATGACGAATGGTTTACAATTGTTTCAGATAAGCTCGGAGAATCACAACATTTTAAAGATATTTTGTTTTCCTATATTCAAGATAAAGGCTGTGATATGCGATTGAGAACATACGCATTGATGAAAATTGCTTCTTCAGACAGTGAAAAATGTGAGTATAAAGATATTCTTATAAAATATATAGATGACCCAACGGAACCTACTTTGAATACAACAGCATTGCGGGCAGTGCAAAGTTATAAGGACTATGTTTTGACTCAACGGGCAATAGATTATTTATACAATATTATTGAAGAAGAAACCGGTAATGAATTTGTAAAAGATTATTCCTTGTTTTATTCTTGTAATCTCACAAAACACAATGTTGATGGAGTTAATCTAATTATGCGGTCAATTGTAAAATCCGGTACGGACAATGTTGTAAGTTTTTTCTCTAAAATCATTTATGCCGGAATAAAATTAGATTTACAGAAAAATAAGGGAAACCTGCGATATTTAACAGAATGTATTGAGCTTATCGGTAAAACCAAAAATCCAAAAGCTATTCCTGTTTTAGTAGATATTTATGATAACCATTCGTTTTTCATAAAGAGAGGTAATGTTGAAAATGATAGATTAAAAAAAGCTGCTTTGGTTGGATTTAGCTTTTTTGAAAAAGATGAAATCCAAGAAATATTGGAATCTCGTTATGGAGAATACAATAATAATATTCATAATAAAAGAGCAAAAGAAAGAATAGAAGCTATTTTAAGAGATTGATATAAGCAAGACTTTGAGGATTGCAACTGAAATAAACAAGTTTATCATTCTCACTCCACATTTCACTGTGGAATAAGTTTGAACAGAAAACAAATTTGTGATTACAGAAAATAAAATTAGCGGTTCACACTTCGTTGCGAACCACTTCTTGTAAGCAAGCTTTGATTGATTGATTGATTGCAAATTAACTAAAAAAAATGTGTAATTTGGTAAAATTTCAGAAACCGATGAATCGGTTGAAATTTACATTTGTGGGTTTGATTATTCCTACAACTAAAGTTGTGGGTTAATCCTATATTCTGCATATTATTAACCCACAGTTTTAACTGTGGGATGAGACGAAACCTCACTCATCTGGAACCACTTTAATGGTTTAAATAAATTATACAGAAACCAAATTAAAGAATGAAAAAATGAAGGAAGAAATATGAAAAAAATCATTATGATAGTTTTTTTGCTTTTAAGTATGGTATTATTTGCAGATGAGAAAATTGACGAAAACCAAAAACTGCTTGATGAGTATCAATTTTATTCAAGCTGGAAAAATTATGAGAAAGCGATATCTTCTTTACAAAAATATTTGGAGAAAAAACCATCATCTTTTTATGAATATCAATTAGGGAAATTGTATCTGTTTTCCGGCACAGAATTGATCAAAGCAGAACATATTTATCAAAATTTTATTCGAAATTATGATAAACTGAAAGGAATTGAAAGAATTCCTGTTTCAGGAGCATATTGGCGATTAGGAATGGTTTACGAAAAGATGGGAAACATAGAAAAGGCGAGAAAAAGTTATGAAAAAGGATTTAATAATGATAAAGATCCTTATTGTAAAAATGCTTTGGATAATTTAGGGAAAAATATTGATTCCGGCAAACAGTTAACAGAAGCTGAGAAGCTGTCCTTTTTCTTTGAAATCTGGCATTATAGTAATGATTTCTTTGCTTTTTTTGATCAAATTGATCTGGATTGGGATGATGTAAAAATGGATTTTTTACACCGAGTTCAAGCAACCCAAAATAATGAAGAATTTTACTGGTTAATAACGGAAATGATCGCTTTATTAAAAGATGGACACACAAGTACTTATGTTGAAGAATTGTGGAAACCAGCATTTATTCAAACAAAGATCATTGGAAAAAATGTCTATTTTATAAATGATGAATCTTATCGAAAACAAACGATGCTTTCCGGCGATAAAATTCTTAAAGTAAATAATGTTCCGGTGCAGAAAGCTATCAATGAAACAAAAAAATATATTTCCAGCTCAACCGAACAATGGACAATAGCAAGATTGGAAAGTTATCAATCATTTATTAACTTTAATCATAGTGATTCTATAGTTGTGGAATTCGAGCAAAATGGTAAAATTCTTCAGGAAATAATATATCCTTCTCCGAAGAAATCTAATAAAAAATTTGATTATATTGAATCAAAGCTTCTCAAAGACAATATTGGTTATATTGCAGTGAATTCAATGTATCCGAAAGATGAAATCATTCCTCTTTTTGATTCCGCTTTAGATACGCTTTTTAGTACAAAAGCACTGATCATTGATCTAAGAAAAAATGGTGGAGGAAGTTCCGGTACCGGATTTCATATTGTTTCGAGAATTTCAAACGAGATTTTACCTTACTTCAAAAGTAAAGTTAGATCTTATAGTGTTGATAAATTCGATAAATGGTATTCGGAAGAAGAAATATTTGATGTCTTTTATAATGTTTATCAAGGAATATTTCCCGATACAACAAATCAAAATAAACCGGAATTACTGGATATATTCAAAACTAGCGATTATTTCAATATAAAACCCACACCTCCTATTTACGATAAACCTATCGTTATTTTGATTGGACCAAATACTTTCAGTGCTGCCGAAGATTTCTTAGCTCCTTTACACGGTACGAATAGAGTCACTTTAATAGGAAAATCCACAGGCGGAAGCACCGGACAACCTCTTATGCTCAATCTTAATAATGATCTTTCCGTAAGAATATGCTCACGAAGATGTTGGTGTGCTGATGGTTATGAATTTGTCGGGAAAGGATTTGTACCGGATATTGAAATAAAAGAAAACATCGAAGATATTATTTCCAAGAAAGATGTAACTCTGGAAAAAGCAGTTTTGTATTTGAATGAAGAGAAATGATAAAAAAACCGACTTTGTCGGAAAGAACTAAGCCATTAAGGTGATAAATTTATGCTAATTTTCCATTTTTTTTGTCCCCCCTCAACATATCTATATTTTAGATACTTACAGAACTTAAATCTTGAAAAACGCAGAGTAAAATACTATCCGATAAAATACTATCCGATGAAAAAACGTCTGAACTAGGATTTACTTGATTAATAGATTAACAGGATGTGAAGGAAAAACAAGGGAGTGAAAGAAGAATATAAGAACAAAAAAGAAAATAGAAAACCTGCAAAATCCTTTCCGAAGCTTCTCTCGAAAAAATTTTTTCTGATAAGATTCGGAAAGTTTTATAGACAAAAGGAAAAGAAAAAATTTCATTCTCTTTTTTCTCTGTGCTCTCTGTGTTCTCTGTGGTTAATTTTTCTTCTTGATTTGGGTTAAAACAAATTGTTGTTCAAATATAATGGAAAGATATGAAAAAACCAATAATTCAAATAATTAGAAAAAGTAATGATAAATATCAAATTATCAAATCATTAAAGCAAAATCGAAAAAAGCGAAATGCGTTTAAAGAAATTTATATCGAAGGTATTGAATCAATTAAGCAAGCAATTTCCGCTAATGTTTTAGTGAAAAAAGTAATTTTTGCAGATTATGATAAATTATCAAATTGGGCTAAAGAAATTATTGGAAAAATGCATTATGAAGAATTGATTCAGCTTGAAAGTGGACTTTATAAGGACTTATCAGATAAAACCGATCCATCAGAACTAATTATTACCATAAAGTATGAGAAAATAAAAATTGAAGAAATTGAGCTTAAACCAAACCCTTTCATACTAATTTTCGATCGTCCGAGTGATAACGGCAATTTAGGCTCATTGATACGATCCGCAAATT
>JAIORE010000287.1 GCA_021108315.1 Candidatus Cloacimonadota bacterium | reverse complement strand
ACTCTTTCCCTACACGACGCTTTTCCGATCTCGGTACAGAACATCTTGCAGATCCTATTTTAGATAAAAAAGTTGCAATAATCGGAGCTGGTCCGGCAGGACTTTCTGCTGCCTATTATTTGGCAATTTTAGGTTATAAAGTTAAGATATTTGAATCTTTACCAGAATCTGGCGGAATGACGAGATATGGAATTCCAGAATATCGTCTACCTTATGATCAGATTGACAAAGATTATGACTATATCAAATCACTGGGTGTAGAAGTTCAATTCAATACAAAAATTGGAGAGGATGTTTCGCTTGAAGATTTGCACAAAGATTATGATGCAGTATTTGCAGGAACTGGACTTCATCTCGGAAGAAGTACAAGAGTTCCCGGTTCTGATGATAAACGAGTTTATTTTGCAACTGATCTTCTCCGTGAAGTTTCTCTTGGTAATGAAATTGATGTTGCTGAAAAAATTGTGATAATCGGTGGTGGAAATGTTGCTATGGATATTACCAGAACATTGGCAAGATTGCAAAACCTGAAATATGGTAAAGTTCAAATAGTTACGACATCTTTGGAAACAGAAGATATTATGCCGGCAGATCGAGAAGAGATTGTAGAAGCTCGTGAAGAGCTTGCAGTTATTAATCCAGGTTGGGCTCCCAAAGAGATTGAAATTCAAAATGGAAAGATCAAAGGTCTTCATCTTGTGAAATGTGTTTCTGTGTTTGATGCGGAAGGTAGATTTAATCCAAAATTTGACAATGAACAGAAAAACTTCTTTGAAGGTGAAATGATCGTAGAATCAATTGGTCAAGGAATGGACTTGTCTTATCTTTCAGATTCATTTAAAGAAAAAATTAAATTTGGACCACGTGGTAGAATTCAAGTTAATGAAAAATTCCAATCCAGTTTAGATTGGCTATTTGTTGGTGGTGATATTATCGAAGGTCCTGATGTGATTCACGGAATTGCAAATGGGAATATTGCAGCTAAAGCAATTGATGATTATTTATCAAAAGAGTAAATTTATTGAGGTAAAAATGAGAAAACTCACTTTGGACGAAATCATTGAATATGCAGAAAAAATTGAATTGGAAAACTATAAATTTTATTCCAAAGCAAAAGAGATTAGACATAGATATAAAAAAAGACTCCTCAATTTGAAGAGTCTTTTTTTATCAAAGTTGTTTATTAGAAAATCGTGTAATTTAGCCCAAATTTAATTCTAAAATAAGATGATCTATTCGCAGAATTACTTTGATAAGCGGGTTTTACATCAGAGTCATAATAAATAGTAATAATATCATTATCGGAAATTTTATTGAAAGAATAGCTATAGGAAACCAATCCTGATAAATATAGTTTGGGAGAAATATAGTATTTACTATTTAAGCCAATTTCCGTACGATCATAAATTGTTTGAGAATCATTATGAAATAATTCTTTTACTTCCTTTGCTTGCGTAAAATAGTTTCCGCTCAAATATCCAGTAAAATAGGTTCGATAATTAAACATATATGAGAAAGAATACCAAAAATTATATTCCAAAAACGTCTGATAATCTTTTTCTGTATCATATTCATTATCAGTTTCTGTGTAAGTGATATCACTTATTGAAGCGTCATTAGAATCAATTTGAGTATATTCATATTCATAAACTGTCGAATAGGTTTCTGTATCTCGCTGCTTTTTAAAATCAATATATTCATAACCCAAACTATGATTAATATCAATCTGCCAATCCAGTCCTATTGGTTTAGAATATATATCCGTAAATCTCATTGAAAAACCTAAGAATTCATCTTTGTTATATCTATGTATATCACTAATTCTGTTCAATGAATCTTTTGAAACTAACGAATTTATCTCATAACCATTTTCTTCTTCGATTCTTTCTTCATCGCAGTTGTCAGCATCTCTTTCAAATATAAATGAAGAAGTAAAAAATAGCTTATTACCATTTCTCCGTCCACTATAAGACTTATTAAACGGATAATCACCAGAACTATATGGATTGTAATAATGATATGAAAATTTAGAATCTGAATATCTCAAGAATTTCCAATTATCATACAATAATGCCGATACTTTTGCCATATTGTTGGTAGTCACAAGATCTTTGCTTGTCAAAAAGTTCATAAGAGTTTCAAATTCATAGATGGCACGATCTCTGGAATCAATAAATCTCTCATTATTTATCTTAGTGATCAAAGCTGCAAATTCGATGATTAACTCATCATTAGGAATTGTTTTTAATGATTTATAGTCTTCTAAGCTCTGCAATATGTAAACTGCCAGACGGGCATCATATACATTATCAATTTTCCCAAAACCCAATGTTATTGAAGGGTTAAATTCAATATTGTAGCTATTTCCAATGTAATCACTATCTTTTTTATCATAAGAATAACTTTCGGAAGAGTAAGTATTTTCTTCTGTATTATAGTAAAATCGTGATTCTTCTCTTACTCTTAACTCATCAGAATTATTGTAACTGTATGTTAATCCTAAAAAAGCCCCATACTCAAAATAGAGTCCTTTCTCGAAAAAATAATTATTCTTTGAATAATCAACTTCTAAATAATTGTCTATATTTTTTGATGATCTATTTCTTTGGTTATGTGAGATATCTTCTTCGATACTTTCTTCTGAAATTTCAGTAAATGTTCTCGAAGAACTATATTCACGCTTGCTCAATCCGGAATGAAATCCAAAATGTGCATCAAGGTTTGATTCAGATAATTTTTTTGAAAAACTGTGATTAAAATATGAGCGAAAATAAAAGCTGGATGAATTAGATTTTTCTTGATGGGGATAATCCCCAATAGTTTCATAATCGACAACATCCAATGAATCGAAATACGTGGTTTTGCTTGATTGCGAACTTTCATTATCACTATTTGTATTAGAGAGATCAAAGTCCAACTCCAAAGATTTCCTCTTAATTTCCGGTGCTTTGTACTTGGTTAAATCAAAATTGACCTTTTCTGCATTTAAACCTAAGATGATCATCATAAATAATATGAGTAATAATACTTTCTTCATTTTTCCTCCAGTTTTTTATCAAATGAAATGTTAGAATATTGAATAATCGAAGCCTAATTCGAATCTGAATGAGGACCTTTTTTCATTAATTCGATAAGAAGATTCGGTATTTTCTCCTAAATATATATAACCAATTACCGCTTGGAAACTCTTATTGAATGAATAACTATAAGAGATTAATCCGGATAACGATAGTTTGGGTGAAAAATAGTATTTGCAACTAATTCCAATATCTGTCCGATCAGAAATATTTTCAGCATCCAAATGTAATAGATTCTTTAAAGCTTTTGATTCCGTATAATATGTTCCGTTTAATAAACCGGTAAAGGTGGTTCGAAAATTGAATGCGTAGGAAATCTCATATGATAAATGAACCTCTAAATTCTTAATTTCATCCGAGTAATTATAACGCTCACTATTTATAACAACATAAGTTGTATCAGTAATTGATAAATTATCAGGATCATACTCATGATACCTATATTCATGAATAGTAGTGTATTCATCCTCTTCAATTTCATGTTTGATGTCTCTATAGATAAAACTAAAACTATTACCAATATTAAGTTGCCAATCAAGTCCTAATGGTTTAGAATAATTATTGGCTAATTGTATTGCAAAACCTAATTGCTCAATATAATCATTCTCCTCAAAATCACTAACTTTAAAGGTAGAATCATTTGATGTATAAGAAGAATTAATATTATTAGATGTCCTATCATATACATCTTTTGTCTCAGAATTGAAAAAAAGCTTTTCAAATAATAAAAAAGTACTTATAAATGTTTTATTACCATAGCTCCGCTCATTATTCTTAGAATAATTTATAGAAGGATAAATTCTTTGATAGTACCATACAATATTGTCTTTCTCCCGAATATAGCTTATAGCCGAATAAGCCTCTGTTGAATATTTGGGTTTTGAAATGTAGGACTTTCTGAGAAATTGCCAATTATCGTGAACTAAAGCAGAAATCTTAGCAATATCGTCCGTGACAATCTTTTTACTCATCAAGAAATTCATAAGATTTTCAATTTCATAAATCGCTTGCTCTCGTTTATCAATAAATCTTTCATTTTTAATTTTTGTGATCAAGGTTGCAAGTTCAATTATTAGATTATCATCAGGAATTGATTTTAAGAGGTTATGATCTTCCAAGCTTTGAAAAATATAAACCGCCAGACGAGCATCATGTACATATTCAATTTTTCCATAACCCAATGTAATAGAAGGATTAAACGTTATTGTATAAGTTTTCTCAGTTTTTTCCGAATCTTCTTTATCAAATTGTTCAGAGAAAGTTGTATAATTTTCCTCTTCATAATAATATCTTTTAGAAGTAGATTCTCTTAAATAGAGTTCATTATCAT
Organism: Candidatus Cloacimonadota bacterium; assembly: GCA_021108315.1. Lineage (GTDB taxonomy): Bacteria > Cloacimonadota > Cloacimonadia > Cloacimonadales > TCS61 > JAIORE01. The sequence goes on along the minus strand of JAIORE010000287.1, from coordinate 10,518 downwards.
TATAATATTTGAATTCAGCATCTAATAAACCACCATATCCATAGTAAAAACCTTTTTCTGATGAGTAATGACTTCTATTATAATCAAATCTTAGTTTATTATCAAATCTTTTAGAAAAATCATCTCTTTCTGATTTGGAATAACGCTCGCTCTCGATCAAATTGCTTATCCCATCTTCATTTAGTTCAAAATATATATTGTCAGATGATGTGTTGTACTCATAATTATTAAATTGAGTGTTATTATTAAATGATAGAGAAAAATCTAATTCTGATAAACTTTTTGATGATATGTAAGAAAAATCTGGTTTAAAATAAAATTTTAAATAATTTGTAATTTTGGAATTGAAATTTTGATTGTAATCTTCATCGTCCACCATATTGAGTGAATCAGAAGTTGATTCTACCTTTAACTGAAAAATATCAGATTTGCTATAATCATTAGTCAAATCAAAATTCAAATCCAATGATTTTCTCTCTATTTCCGGTGCTTTGTACTTGGTAAGGTCAAATTTGATCTTTTCTGCATTTAAACCTACGCTAATAATCATAACTAATACGAATAATGATACCATTTTCATTTTTCCTCCAATTTTATAAAATTGGAATATTTATACTTGTGAATATGTGTCAAAGTATTTATCTTAAATAAAACAAAAGATTATGGATACAATCAAGATTGACAGATATGCATTAATAAAACTCTTAACGCAGAATAAGAGGTCAATTTATGCAAAAGAATATAATGTTAAGTAATAAATTAAAAACTTCATATTTAAGACAATTTGTTTGTACGGTAAACTAATCTATGAAATTCTACTTTGCTTTGCAATACAGACGATTAAAACATTACCTGCGAGAAATAGGTATAAATCCCTACATCACTTTTGTAATCGTAATAATTGTTTTCGTTCTATTATCAAACAGGTTCTTTCAGAAAATAGCTTATGCATATTATATCTATCCGTTCTTTGCCATCGCTATTTTAAATAGTTTTGGCAACAAAAAGCGTAATGAGTTCTTAAAAAACTGTTTTTCAGTTAACGATTTCAGAAAAATCAGATTGCTTGAAAATTTGCTGGTTTTCACTCCTTTTTTTCTTTTCTTGTTGTACAAACAGCAATTCATTATTGCGTTTTCTGTTTATGTAATTGGTGCTCTTCTTTCGCTTTTCAATAAAGTGAACAAATTCAATTTCGTAATTCCTACCCCTTTTTATAAATTTCCTTTTGAATTTACCAGTGGATTTCGCAAAACATTTTGGATATTTCTTTTAGCTTATATGCTCACCTACATTTCGATTTCTGTTACTAATTTTAACTTAGGAATTTTTCCTTTGATTATTACGTTTTTGACAAGTATGAGTTTTTATTTTACTCAGGAATCCATCTTTTTTGTTTGGATAAATTCTGAAAAACCTGCTGGGTTTCTTTGGGAAAAGATAAAAACAGCTATTTTTTACAGTATTTTGATAAGCTTACCAATTTCCCTGTCTTTGATTATCTTCTTCTCTGATAGAGCATTCATTGTTATGATCTTTGAAATCTTAGGTGCTTTATTTGTGGTTACAAGTCTTTTGGGTAAATATGCTTATTATCCTTTAGAAATTAGTTTAATTCCAGGATTTGCCATTGGATTCAGTTTTTTGTTTCCACCCCTTTTATTGGTGATTATCTCCTACTTTTATTCAAAATCAAAACAAAATTTAGGATCCATTTTATTATGATAGTTATAAAATCACTTAATAAATCTTATGGAAATAAGATCGTTCTCAAAGATATAAACTTATCTTTTAAAAGAGGTGAAATAGTTGGTATTGTTGGAGAAAATGGAGCAGGTAAAACAACTTTATTCAAATGTATTACCGGACTTGAAAATTATCAAGGCTCTATCGAATATGATAATGGAATCATAAAGAATACGACCGGATTTTTACCTACAAATCCATATTCCCTTTCCAGAATTACCGGAATTGAATATCTACAACTTTTGGTAAATGCCAGAAAAATAAAAACATCAAACCTAAAAGATAAAAATATTTTTGACTTACCATTAAACCAGTTCGCAGACACTTATTCAAACGGAATGATGAAAAAATTAGCTCTCACTGGTATTCTTCTGCAAGATAAGGAAATATTTATTTTGGACGAACCGTTTAACGGAGTGGATATTCATAGCAATATTATGATTAAAGAAGTCCTTTCCAAGCTAAAAGAGCTAGATAAAATTATAATTATCTCCTCACATATATTTTCCACCTTAAATGAGACTTGTGACCTTTTACATTATCTAAAAAATGGAGAAATCATTAGAAGTGCAGATAGAAGTGAATTTGAAATGGTAGAAGATGAAATGAAAGGTTCCATAATTGGGAATAGAATTGATAAATTAGGATTGAAATAAAAAAGAGTTGCCTTGCGAGAATTCAATTTTCATCTCTTCAATAAAACTACTTGATTATGTTTCTTCAAAACCAACCTTCCTACACAATCTCTACAAAGTTCCGCCCAGCAAAAACTTGATAAATGAAATTGGTTCCTAAAAATGCTTCACTATAAGTTGGATTTAATGAAGTGCAATCAATTTCATTTGATTTCACACAAAAAACTATAAGCATTTACTGGTATCTTCATTCTATAAAGCATCTTCCTGAAAATTTACTTTTTTATATTAACTTCTGACATATTATATCAGTTACACTACAAAAGCTTCTTCCAGAAAAAACTAATTTATTTCATTGTGAGAGCATTATCTCAGCAAATTATGCATAAAAGATACCTTCCTTATATAATGAAAAAATGTGGAAAATTGTGGAACAGAAATAACGAAATAGATGTTGTTGGAATTGGTGATGATGGGTGATGATGAAAGAGTATTCGGGAATGTAAATGGTCTCAGAAGTATGATGAAAAAAATATTAGCAACTTATTTCGTCCCGCAATCCTGCGGGAAACCGCACAACTTAGCTAAAAAGTAAAATGGGAATCCAAAAACATAAAAGAATTTTCTTTTATTATCAGAATCAGAATTTTGCATTGACTTGATTCAGCATTCAAAAGAAAATGAAAATGTTTATTTAATTGTTTTGAATCAATTATAATTTAGAATTATTCATAACATTCATTGTAAAAAATAGAAGAAAGCAGGAACCTTAAATAATGAAAAACAATAAGCAGAAAATAGAATTATCAGCGTTTGAATTGATTACAGAAAGTTTCATTTTGATAAAGAATCTTTCAATTCTACAGCTTGGTTCATATTACATTGGTACGCTTCCTTTTATGATTGTCTTTATGTTTTTTTGGGCTTCAATGTCTTATAATCCTCTTGCGCAGGGCAACTTAATGATTTACAGCATGGTCTTAACTATTTTATTCATCTGGATGAAAACTTGGCAAGCTATCTTCACTTTAAACCTAAAAAATAGGATTTATAATAAAAGCATTTCTCTGAATTATAAAGATTTTCTAAGAATTTCAAGAGTTCAGTTGCTAACTCAACCACTTGGAATAATATTGATTCCACTAAGTTTTATTTCTCTTTTTCTATTTCCATTATTTTATAGTTTTCAGCAAAATTTAACCATTCTTAGCACTAACGATGAAAAAATAACTGATATCCGCAAGAAAGCTTGGGCATTTACCGGAGCCGAAAAGAAACAAAATTTCTTATTAACTTGGCTATTAAGTCCATATCAATTGACTTTTGGAATGATCCTAATGCTATTAATTATTCCGTTTATTGAAAAAATGTACCCGGAAATCCCCTTTTATTCACTTTTCCCAATCGGTTTTATTTTGATGTTACCACTAAATCCATTTGGTTTTACAGTTGCTATAAATATCCTGTTGTATATTTTTCAACTCCCATATTTATTGAAAATGTTTTTCGGAATAGAATCTATTTTCACAATTTCCGGACCATATTTTTTCAATACGACATTTGTTCTCGTGATCACTGTGTTCACTTATCTTTGCCTTGATCCTTTGATCAAAGCAGTTTATACTCTTCGTTGTTTTTATCTTGAAACTCGGGTAAATGGTGATGATATAAAAATAAAGCTTAACAGAATTATTGTTCAGAAAGAAAAAAAGGAAACTGGAAAATAGGAAAAACTCAAAATATTAATAAAAATCAATTGCCAAAAGATTGTAATAATTAAATATAAAATAAATCTAAAGAAGGAGTAATAATTATGGAAGCTATTCGATTGAAGGAAGTTGTTACTGATCAGGGAATATATATTGATAAAGCAAAACTGAAAAAAATTAAAAGTAAACAAGTTGAAATTATTATTCTTCCGGTAGAAGAAAAATCTGAAGGGAAAAAAATTATGGATTTTGCAGGAATACTTTTGGAAAAAGAAGCTGATGAAATGTTAAATGAAGTGAAAAAGTGTCGTAAAATTGACAAGGAAACTTGGCAATGAAGTATTTAATTGATACCAATATCTTAATAGCATTTTTTAAAAATGATCAAAACATCTTAAAAAATATTGATAAACTTACCAATTTGAATATTTCCGTTATTTCAATTGGAGAGTTGCTCTATGGTGCAAAAAACTCAAAATTTTCACAAAAGAATTACGATACATATCAGCAGTTTTTTCAGATGTGTAAAATTTTTGATATTAATAAATATACAGCCCAAAGTTATGCAAGAATAAGAAAAGAACTCAAAGATATTGGAAAGCCTATTCCTGAAAATGATATATGGATTGCAGCAATTGCAAAAGAAAATGATTTTACTATAGTTACTAGGGATAAACATTTGTTAGGAATAGATTTTATTAATGCGATTTCATGGTAATTTTAGCAGTATTTATGAAAATAAAAGTTTTAAACAAATTAGTATATTTTCAAGAAAATCACAAGTAAAATGAGTAGTAACCTTCTAAATAATTTTATCATAGCTTTACAAATCCGAGATAAATGGACTTTTGATTTTAAAGTTTATTTTATTAATTTGGTCAATTTATTAAGAAATAGAAAGAATATAATATTTAGAAGAGCTACCCATCAAAAAATAAGAAACAATTTTTTGAATTATTTAGTAATATTTTTTATTCTATTATGTTCTTTTTCATCAATCAAAGCAGAAAACAGCGAAATATTTGATTCCTCATCAAAAATTGAAATTTCCAAAAATGAGTTTAATCAAGCTGCCGATAGAACTTTTGAAAAATCAATTTATAATTGGCAAAGCAAGCGAACAATTAACAAAAATGTCCCAAAACATAAAATTTTTGATCAAATTACAAAATCAATAAAAGATATCGTAAATTTTTTGTATAAAATTATAGTCAAAATAATAAAATTTTTCGAAAAAAAAAATTCTAATGTTGATCTACAAGATAAATCTGGTCTAAATCTTTCTCAAGGTTTAAAGTTTTTTTTATTAGCACTTATAATCATTGCGATAGTTTTAATCGTACAGATAATGATTAAATATCGAAAGAAAGAAAAAGACAACCAAGTAGAAGATCTGATTGAGGTAGATGCAGTTCCAGATTTGAAGCAAGAAGATATAGATATTAAATTATTCTCTGATTCCGGCTGGATGAAATTAGCAAGAAAATATGAAGAAAAGGGAGATTTATTATTAGCATTGCGAGCAATTTTTCTGGGGATTTTAGCATTTTTGGCTTCCCAAAATTGGATAACTTTGAGAAAGTTCAAATCAATTAGAAATTATAAAGAGGAGCTGATTCGGAGATTGTACAAAAAACCTGAGATTATAGATATTTACAATAAAAATACTTGCATTTATGAGAAAATTTGGTATGGAAACGAAGCTGTGGAATTAGAAATAATCGAAAATTTAAAAACAGATTTTAATATGATAAAAAGCTATGCAAAAAAATAATTTTTTACAGATTTTTCTACTTGTTATAATCATTGTTGGATTTTTCTGGGGAATATACCAACTTTTTTCGTATCGCTTTCAGAAAGGTGATGTATTTCCTGAATATTCTACTCTAAGAAGTGATGAACAAGGTTGTAAAGCATATTATGAAACACTTAAGCTACTTGAAAAAGTTGAAGTTGAAAAGAATTTTATTCCAATCAATCAATTGAGAGAGTATCATAATACAACATTTATTTTTGCGGGACTTACTTATAATCAAATACAGAGTTTTGATTATTATAAAGAACAAACTTTTCAAAATATTTTAAAAAACAATAATATAATGGTTCTGCTTTTGAATCCTGAAATTTATTTTACTTTTATTGATTCTCTGAGTGCGATAATTGATTCTACAATCAATAAAAATGAAGATAAATATAAATTTTCTGAAAATCTTGGCTTTGAAATTCTTTCATCAAAAATTGATAGTCTTTCAAGAAATTCTGCAAAACAAAATTCTGAATCAAAAGAACATAACAGAGAAATTGAGAAAACAGCATTTATTCCCGGGATAGAAAGTGGGGATGATAATCTACCAAAAAAGATAAAGTGGGAATCAAAACTATACCTTAAGGTTAATGAAGATTGGAAAATAAAATATAAAAATATGGATAATCCTGTAATTTGTGAATTAAAAAAAGATGATTATTCAGTAATTATTGCAACAGATTCATATTTTTTGAAAAATACAACTTTGAGAGATGAAAGAGAAACCGAATTTTTGCTTTGGCTAACCGGAAGCAATACCAAAATAATAATTGATGAAAGTCATTTCGGAATGGCAAATAAGCACGGAGTAAGTTATTTATTGAAGAAATACAGATTATTTTACTCCGTTTTAGTTTTAATTGTCTTAGCCTTGCTATTTATATGGAAAAATATGTATTCTTTTTTACCCAAAACATCTAAGTTTTCTGATAATGAGGAAAAGCAAGTTATTTTTGTGGAAAGTGGAACTGTTGAATTACTCAGGCAAAATCTTACTCCTCAACAACTTCTACCAATATGTTTAGACGAATGGAAAAAATCGTTGAAAATTCATAAAAAGAATGATAGGGGAAGATTGGAAGAGATAGAGAATATTGCTACGCAAGAGAAACTAAATAAAAATGGAATTATTAATTCATATATTAAAATTAGCAAGATATTAAACAGGAGGAAGAATGGACGAACATTTACAAATGCTCATAGAATCAATAGCAAAAGCAAAAAATGAAATATCAAAAGTGATAATCGGACAAGAAAAGGTGGTTGAACAAGCTTTGATTGCGATAATATGCGGACAGCATGTTTTGATCGAAGGTGTTCCTGGTATTGCAAAAACGCTTTTAGTGAGAACCATTAGCCATATTCTGGGATCACCATTTGGAAGAATCCAATTTACTCCCGATCTAATGCCTTCTGATATCACAGGAACCAATGTCTTCAATTTTAAAGAAAATAATTTTAATTTAATAAAAGGACCAATATTTACCACGTTTTTATTAGCTGATGAGATAAACCGTTCTCCGGCAAAAACACAATCTGCACTCCTTCAGGCTATGCAGGAACGAAAAGTTACAATTGATAACGAAACCTATGATCTCTCTAAGAATTTTACAGTGTTCGCTACTCAAAATCCGATTGAACATGAAGGTACATATTCTTTACCGGAAGCGCAAAAAGATAGATTTATGTTAAAGATTTTTATGGATTATCCAACTTCAGAAGATGAGATGCAACTTGCTCTGAAAATGCTTGAAAACAATTCTCCCGAAAATGTCTTAGAATCCGGTGAAGTTCAGGAAATATTAAGTGAAAAAGATATTTTAAAGCTTCGTGAATTTCTCAAATATGTAATAGTAAAAAATGAGATTTTGAAATATCTCGTGGATATCGTGCGTAAAACCAGAAATTATGAAGCAATTTTGGTTGGAGCAGGTCCCAGAGCAACTCAATCGTTAATTTTGGCTGTGCGAGCTCTCGCTGTGCTTGATGGCAGAGATTTTGTGGTTCCGGATGATATTAAAAATATTGCTTCGGCAGTTTTATCACATCGTCTTATTTTACGACCGGAATATGAGATTGAAGGATTGACTATGAACGAAGTTATTCAAGATATTCTTAAGGAGATCACCGTTCCAAAATGATTGTTCCACAAAATAAATTGCTCGTAATTGTTGCTCTAATTTTATTTCCTTTGAGCATTCTGGGAGCTTTATTCCCAATGTTGAAATTACTGAGCATTTTTACGGTAATTGCATTTTTTTTAATATTACTAATTGATATTTACATCTCAATTTCTGACATAGAACAAATAAAATTAGAAATATCTCCGATAATCAGATTATCTCAAAATAAAATTGGAAAGATTGAGATAAATATTGAGCAAAATTCGGAAAAAGAATTGAATTTGAAGTTTGCTTTGGCATTACCTTGTGAATTTGCAAACGAGCATAATATCATACATTTGAAATTGAAAAAGAGTAAAAAAAAATATCGTTTTAATTGGCTCACCAAATGTGATAAAAGAGGTCGTTATCAAATTGAATATTTCTTCATAGGGTTGAGTTCAAAGTGGAAATTATGGGATTTCAGAAGAAAAAGTAAGATAAATGTTGAGATTAGAGTTTATCCGGATCTTTCCGTAAGTAGAAAAGAGCTTGCAACTTTTTTTCTTAAAAGAGGAATATCCGGTGTTCATCGTCAACAACAGATGGGAAAAGGTAGAGAATTTGAAAAATTGCGTGATTATCTTCCCGGAGATAGTTATGAGGATATTCACTGGAAAGCAACAGCAAAACGGCAAAAACCGATCACGAAAATATTTCAAATAGAACGAACTCAGGAAATATACTTAATTATTGATACTGCCAGATCAAGCGGAAAACCTCTTCCTAATGAGCTTCCAGAATCAAAAACTGAATCAATAATATTAGAAAAATATATTAACTCAGCACTCTTGATGGCACTCACTATTCAAAAACAACACGATGCTTTCGGATTGATCACATTCAGTGATAAAGTGGATAGATTCATTAAAGCTAAAGCAGGAAATAGCAGTTTTAAATTATGTCGAGATGCCTTATTTTCTATAAAAACCCAAAAAACTAATCCAAATTTTGAGGAGTTATTTACTTTTATCAGAACTAATGTCAAAAAAAGAGCATTATTAATATTTTTTACAGATTTAGAAGAGAAAGTTATTTGGGAAAAATTTCATGAGAAAATTGATCTTATCAGCAGAAAGCATTTTGTAATTGTTAATATGCTGAAAACAAAGGATTCAAATGTTATATTTTCTAATGAAAAGATCGAAGACTTAAATGATATTTATTATGAATTGGAAAATCATTTGCATTGGTATAATTTGGTGGAAGCGAAAAAAAACCTGAAAGTTAAAGGTGTTCAAATGAATTTGATTGAGAGTAGGAACTATACTTCGGAAACAATTATGACTTATCTAAATGCAAAACAAAGGCAAATCTTATGATAATTAATCTGGAAAAATTTATTTCAACTGAACAGAGATATTGGGAAAAGTTGGAAGGTTTTCTAAATAAACTTGATGATGGTTCTATTGAAAAACTGAATTTTGAGCAGGTAAAAGAACTTCAATATCTATATCAAAAATGTTCTGCTGCTTTATCTCAGGTTCAAGGATTTTCTGCTGATTCGGAGATAAAAATATATTTGGAAAACTTAGTTGCCAGAGCTTTCACCCGTATTTATTCAGGAAAAAGAATAAAGAAAAAAATCAATGTTTTTGAATGGTTTTTCTATACTTTCCCGCAAACATTTCGTAAGCATTACAGAGCTTTTCTTATTTCATTGATAATTACTTTGGTAGCATCTTTATTTGGTGTCTTGGCTGTATATTTTGATAGCGAAGCAAAAAGTATTGTAATGCCTTTTTCACATCTGCAAGGTGATCCTTCCGAACGAGTTCAGAAAGAAGAAAGTGCTACCAAAGATAATATCGAAAATCTTAAAACAACTTTTTCTGCTCAATTAATGACTCATAATATTAGAGTATCGTTTTTTACTTTCGCTTTGGGGATCACTTGGGGTTTTGGTACGATTATTATGCTGTTTTATAACGGGATTATTTTAGGAGCAGTTTGTCTGGATTATGTTATCGCCGGAGAAACGAGGTTTCTGATCGCTTGGCTCTTACCTCATGGCTCTATTGAAATTCCAGCAATATTATTAGCTGGTCAGGCTGGATTTATTCTGGCATTTGCGATGATCGGATGGGGTAATAGAACTAAACTAAAAGATCGTCTAAAAGAGATTTTACCTGATCTCACCACTATTCTAATTGGAATTATGATTATGCTGGTTTGGGCTGGTATTATTGAAGCTTTTGTATCGCAATATCATGAACCAAAATTACCTTACTCTGTGAAAATCATTTTTGGATCAATTCAATTGTTGGCTTTGATTGCTTTTTTAAGCTTCTCGGGAAGGAAGAAAAGCAGTGAATAACTAATAGTTAATAGTGAATAATTAGATGCGCCACGCAGTTCGTCGTTTCTAATTGGGTGAAAGTCCCAACGAGCAAAGGTCTAACTAACCAATTGCTCTACTGAGTGTTGCGTTTGTTGCGGAGGAGAAACTTAGGTTTCTAATG
>JAIORE010000231.1 GCA_021108315.1 Candidatus Cloacimonadota bacterium | reverse complement strand
GCTGTTTTGAACTGAAAAATATGTCTTGAAAAATTGTATTAATCAACAGAGTCATTCATCCTCTCCAAAAATCCAGATTTCTCTTAATTGGGATGTGTACTTCTGAACACAATAATAGAGCAAAAGTAATACTGGTTGACTACTTAAAATGTTCTTTTTGTTAATATTATTTTTGATAACCTCATTATTAGAAACAACAAATTTAGATAATTCATCTATACTGATTTGTATTTTTGATTCATTGAGAAGATTTATTATGCTCATATTTATTCGTTTATTAATTTGACTTTTAATTGTAGAGAAATTAGAGGTAAACAAGTTCAATAGTTCCTCAAAATAAGTATTTGAGTCTTTAGCAAGTTCAATAATATCTTTATCTACAACACCAAAGAACTCATCAGCTACTTCGATTAGCACACAACTTTTTGCTATAATTCGTCTTATTTCACTTTTTACATTCGTTTTTGATTTATATACAGTATCATGCATCAATTCACAATGAGCATGTTGTAAGAGAGTTCTTATTTGAATCTCACAGGCTGTATTTTGAGGTATTATGATATCATTATAAAATAGCTCATTTTTATTCTTTAAAACGTAATGCACTGATTTATAATTAAAATCTACAGGTGATTCTATCATTTCTTGAAAATAATCTCTGTCTTTCGAATAATTCCAAATATCACACTTTTCTATAATCGAAGATATTTTATTAATTTCCTTTTCTAATAAAACATAGAATCTCACTCCAACTTTATCTTCAATTTCATTGAAAGGATCTTTATAATTCTTTTTCCTGTATAAAGCTTTTTCAAGAAAAGATTCAATTTCTTTGACTCTAACTGAAGGTGGGAATCTTAATTTTATTCCTTGATCCTTAGCTTCATCTCTGATAGTTTCTAAAACATACTTTCCCCAAGATTCGTATATCTTATAACTTTCCAAGAACTTTTTACGAAGTATTTCCTCCATTGTTATTCCTGTTTATTGATTCTTCCTTTAATAAGGATTTTTGTCGTGTTTTTATTCTCATCAATTTCTAAAACTCTAACTAAATCGTTAAATTTATTTACGGGAGCACTAATATTAACATCTGTGTTGAACTTAATCTTTCGTCGTTTCAGTTTAGATTTCAACAAGAAGATATCCTTATTAAATGAAGTTGATGGTAGTCCTTCTGATTCACAGTAATTTCTATACGAATCTCTTAATGCAGGATCAGAGATATATTTTGTAGAAAAATCAGTAACACTTATGCTATTTTGATTATCCAACTTCAAATATACGTATAGAGATGATTTCAAGTCAAGCTTCTCTTCATCAGATAATTGAATACAATTATCAATAAAAAGTGAAGTACTTTTATAAAAATCAGCAGTAATCCTTTTAGCGTTATGCATGAAATTGCACCCAAGAAAAGAATTATAAAAATAGTGGGCAGCTTTTGCTTCATTATTTCTCAATAAATGATCAAAAACGTACGCCTGAAAATCACATGAATCTCTGTGAGTTTCGTCTTCTGATACATTATCTACTTCTATGAAAAGACCAATTTTATATAATCTTTGAGAAGGTGTAAGAAGGAGATCTTTTAAAAATACTAAATGCTCAGAGTGTTTTGCAAACCCAGCATGTTTTTCAGTCTTTATTATCCCATAACATGGATAATTATATTGAGAAACAGTTCCCGTAAAACATACTACTGCTCCAGCAGGATATCCTCTACTGGTTTGTGCTTGAGCAAGTTTAAATGTGATATCCTTGGATAGTTCTATAAAATTTTCCTCTTGGTTTGATAGCGATAAGCTTGCATAATCGAAAACTGAATTTACATCTATTTCCGTAATTTCCATTTGTACACAATGAGAATCTCTACCACAAGCATCAATAATTCTTTTAGTTATTTCTTCAAGACCTTCTACAGATAAATCTTCGAGATAATCTGAATATGATGGGGTAACGATTCTTTTATCTTCTCCTCGTTTAAATACTTCGTGTACAATTATCTTGTTGATAACCAAATTTGATATTGCTACAGCCATACATACCTCTTATTGTTATTTTTTATCCTTCGGTGGACAAGGATCATTCCCATGACTATCAGGATTTTGAATTTTTCCATCTTTTTTATGTGGAATAAACACAGTATTATGTTTTTTACTCTGCTCTCGCCCATATTTCATAGCATCTTCCTTTTTTCTAAACACTTTACTTGCTTTTTCGGCATTATTCTTTTTACAGCCCATCCTTCTTTGTGTGGTACAACATGATGTTCTTTTCTTGGCATAATGACCCCCTATGCTTTTTTTAGATATTATTTGATTATGTCCACAAAATATTTATTAATATCAGAATGAAATTTTTTAATTTTAGTTATCTGTTCTATATTTAAGCTATATTTTGTTCTATCTCTAAATTTACTAATTCCCATATTTTTACAGACTTCTAGTTCTTTCAGAGAAAGGCTAAATTCATCAATCATAAAATATTCAATTATCTCTATTGGTGTTTCATACTCTTCTAAAAATTTGTCATTACAAAAACTTAACAAGATATCTTCATACCATTTTCTTATTGTAATATTCATTTTTTTGTTAATATTTGATATAATTAATGCAATATTGTTAATTTCTTCTTCAAAGGTTATCAACGAATCAAAAATAACATTACCAGAAGCATGTGCAAGACTATTTCTTTTATCGACTAATTTAGGTAATTTCCCGATGAAACCATTATCAATATCAATAAGGGAGAGAAATTTAAAAATTTCTTTTTCCGGTAATTTAGAAAATTCAAACACAGACTTAATATTATTAAAATTAATTGTTTCATTATTGTATGGACGAGCAAACAATGATGAATCTAAAAATCTGTTTTTATGCTGTTGTGATATTTTCCATACAGTAGTATAAATGTATGTCATAAACAAGATATGAATTGCTAAATAACAGAATTGATACTCTTCATTTTCGTAAGTAATTGCTATTGTTTTTGAAACCGAAGAAACATAATTGTTTATCTCTTCACCTTCAATTGGGAAGAATTCAAGAATATCTATCAACCAGTCAGGATATTCCATTAAATTGACTCTATATAACCAGATTAATTGAAGTTATCATTGTATTTATCTGGTTTCTATATTTACGTTTACTCCAACCATTATAAGATGGATGAGGAATATTTCTTGCCCATTCAGGATAAATTTCATTTTTTTTATCGTCTGATAAATTTAAATCAGTACTCAGAAGCACTTTTTCAAAAAAACTGTTAGCAAATTTTCCACACGGTATAAATAATAAATCATTATTGATTTGAGATGAAATTCTGAATGTAAAATCATCAAATATATTCTTAATCAAACCAAAACACTTCTCTTTATCTGTATCTCTGTTGTATTTATTGTTGTTTTTACTTTTTAATAAATTATTTAACCTAACATTAGGTTTTTTTGAATTTGCTATTGAAATCCTAATATATTCAGTTATTTCTCTACATTGTAATGGATAATTGCATACATTTATTATTGAGAAATATTTAGCATTACCTATATTATTATCAATAAGTTCGCCTAAACCTTTTCCTCCAATATTTAATAGTTTTTTTGCCATTTCCAAACCTGTGCTTCCGACAGCTGGCAAACTTGCAATAACTTCATCTTTTTCAGGAGATTCTAATATGAAAATAATTTTAAAGTCATTTCCAAAAATATCATTAACTTTTAAAGAAATATTTTGTGAAAACAACTGTTGCAATTCATTTTGTTGATTTATGTTGTTACACATTACCCCTCCCAAACCTTATCAATTCTATTTTTTATCTTCTGCTCATTAATCTCAATTAGCTTTTTGCATCCTTCAATGTATTTTTGTTCTTCTTCTTTTTTTGATACAATCTCTTGTTGAATAGATAATGGAGGAAGAGGAAATAAAGTATTTAAAATTCTATTAGGTGAAGTATGTTTAATTATTGCTCCTGTTGATTCCTGCTTAATTCTATTTCTTACAAAATCTGAAAGAAACATAAAAAATAAATACTTTTTTATTACTTTTTTATTTGTTAGTATTATCTTACCAATTCGTTGATTATGTAAATAATTATCATTTTCAACAATTGCAGGATTTCCAAGTATTTTCATTTTTGGTGATAAATCTGTCATTACAATAATCAAATCATTAATATTTAATTTATACTCTTTTGGATAATCACCTGAATATCCTTTAAGGTTTTTATTACTAAAATACAATCCACCTTTCTGTGAAAAATTTCCTGGGGTTAATAATATTGGATTATCACCAATATTTTCTTTAATGAAAAATTCACTCTTAAATGCGAAACCATGTTTAATCTCACAAACTTGTTCAAGTGGCACAACATCCCACTCAGGATCAATATCAATATTAGGTTTATAATTATCAACAATCTGTTTTGCTCCATCAATTATTTTTTGATAGCCTTCTATTTCTGCAACAATTTCTTGTTGGATTTCGAGTGTCGGAAGAGGGATTTTTATATTATAGGCATCATTCCTATTTAATCCGGGTACACCAGCTTGAGTATTTAAATTTTTTAGAATGCCACCTTTTAAAATTCTATATAAATATTTGGTATCAAATATAGAATTTTTATCTTTTTCGATATAAAATGTCGTATCAATAGGAAAACCATCTTGCTCAGAATAAACAATCTCACCAGCTGATCCTTTTCGACCAACTACTATGAATGGAGCATTGGCAATAAAATCATTATGGTATCCAACTATTCCATTTGACCCGAAAACCGGATATTTACCAGCTATTCGATTATCTTTTTTTAATGATTTCCCATATTTAAAATCACAAATTTCTTCCAGTTTCACCATATTCCATTTTCCAGTTTTCTTTTTTACTATTCGATATCTTTCTCCACTCAAATTATAGTCATTTTCAGCAAGTTTTGATTTTGAAGTTGTATGAGCAATATAGTCTCTCCAAGCAAGAGTATTATCGTTTCCAAGATCAAGCTTGGTCCCTTTATCATCAAGAACTATTGAATTGGACTCTTGATCTGATTCTGGAAGTAGAGATAAATGAGATTTGAAATAACTAAGAGCTTTCGTAGCCTCTGGTAAATCATTGTCATCAATGGCTTTTCGTTGGGCTCCAAGGTCAAGTCCATCAGCATCAACTTTCACAAAGAGAATATTATCAGTTAATTTCGCAATGCTCCTATCAAACATCAAAACAGAGGTTTTTACCCCTGAATAAGGTTGAAATACTCCTGCAGGCAACGAAACCACTGCCCAGAGATAATTATCTTCAACCATTTTTTTTCTCAGTTCTTTATGAGCTTTCTGGCTCTGGAAGATAATACCTTCAGGTACAATAATGCCTGCTTTTCCATCTTCAGTTAAATGCTCCATCATATAATCTACAAACAATACTTCCGAGCGTTTGGATTTTATAGCAAAACGTTCATGTGGTTTGATTCCACCTTTTGGAGACATAAATGGAGGATTAGCAAGAATGCAGGAAAAATTATCGTCCCATCTATCCTGACTTGTTAATGTATCATATTCAAAAATCTGCGGTTTGGGGAATTTGTGAAGAAACATATTAACCAAACTCAATCTTACCATATCCGGTGATATATCATAACCTACAATGCTGTGGACAAGTTTTTCCCTTTCATCGCTATTGAGAAGATCACCTCGATAATCTTCAGTATTTTCATCAATAATATGTTTATAAGCAGAAATCAAAAAACTAGCTGTCCCACAGGCTGGGTCGAGTATTATATCATTTTTATCAGGATTTACATTATTCACAATAAATTCTATTATATGTCTTGGAGTCCGGAATTGCCCCGCATCTCCCTGAGAACTCATAATAGAAAGAAGATATTCAAAAGCATCTCCAAGTTTTTCAGAATGTTCATAATCAAAACCGTTAATTTCTTCCAGAAACATATTCAATGTTTCCGGATCTCGGAATGGTAGGAAAGCATTTTTAAAAATATCCCTAAATAAATCTGGCAGATGAGGATTTTGATTCATTCGCAGGAGTCCTTCGTCAAATAATTGTAATCTTTCATAGCCACCGAGAGATTGATCCATTATTTTTGCCCAACTATATTTTTCAAAATTTCCGATAAAGTAGCTCGCTTTACCATCAAATTCTTCAGCTTGCCTATCCATATCATCCATAAATTTATATATCATTGTAATTGTAATTAAATCAATCTGAGATTTTGGAACTGGAATTTTACCCACCAGAATATTTCTGGCACTATTTATTTTACGTTTAGTGTTTGAATCTAACATTATTTATATTCCTACATATACGGTTTTATATTTACATAATCTTTTACATATTCAGGAATTATCTTACGATAACCATTTAATGCCCTTATATCATCAATTGTAATCTTTGGATTTGTTGAAAATCTTCCAAATTCTTTCTTTTTGATCAGCACTCTAATTTCTTCATCTGTGACATAAGCTTTAAAAAATTTTCTTGTCACAGGCACATATTTACTTTCCGGATGATAAATACTTACGAATTTTTTAAATTCATCGTTAAGTAGCTCATGTTTTCCTTTGAATCTTGTAATTTTACCAAAAATTTTATATAAGATTTCTTTTAGAGAAACACGTCGATCAATTTTAATTGATTTTCTTAACTTTTCAAGATTCACAAAGTTAGCTGGTTTATCAAAAATATTATCAACCACATATTCTTCAATTCCATTAAAGTCTTCTTCTTTATACATCTCTTTTATAATATCATCATTTTTAATCTCTTTTTCAAATTTTTCAAATAATTTGCGATCAATTTTCATACCTTCCAAGCCAATTGCATTCTCATCAAAAGTTTTTATCTGATCTGGAATTGTTGATTCATAATCCAGTGATGGTTCAGGACCACCCCTGCCACCACTATCACCAGTTTCAACAGGAAGTTTTAATACTTCATCATAATTGTATTTTTCTTCAAAATATTCACAATTTGCAAAGTAATCAAAAAGCTTAAAATTCTCTTTCTCTTTAGTGATTTTTTCTGTTTTCCCATCTTTTCTATATTCATATTTAAAAGTATTTTTTCTTGTTCCTCTTCCTTTTATTTGAATAAAATCAGAAGGAGAGAAAATTGGTCTCATCAAAGCGACATTGAGCAGATCAGGGCAATCATATCCTGTTGTCATCATACCCACAGTAACACATACTCTTACTTTCGAAGCTTTGTAACTGGTTAAAAACCTTGTTTTCCCATTTAAATTATTATTGGCAAAATTTACTGTCATTTGCTGAGAGCCTGTAATTCTTGAAGTTACTTGTACTGCAAAATCAGAATTATATTTATTCGGAAAAGCCTTTTCTGCTATTTTATTCATACTTTTTACAATTTTTGCAGCATGATTTTGACTTACACAAAATATTATTGATTTTCCAATTTCACCGCTAATTGGATCTCGGAGAGCATTTTCAATAAAACTTTTGCAAAAGACATTATTGGTTTTGTCAGAATAAAACTTTTTTTCATAATCTTTTTGTGAGAAAAATTTCTCTTTTAAATCTCCATCTTCATCTGGAACCATAACAGCATAACCTTTCTCTGATAATAATTTTGTAGTTATTTTTGTTCTGGCATCCACAACAATTGGACTGTTAAGGTATCCGTCTTTTACTCCATCAATTAAACTATAACGGAATGTCGGTTCTCCGCTTTGGCATCCAAAAGTTTTATATGTATCAAATAGCATTCTTTTTTCTAAAGCTCTTGGATCATTCTCCATTAATAAATCTGTATTAACTTTTTTGAGATAATCTTTAGGAGTAGCCGTTAGCCCCAATTTATAACCACAAAAATATTCAAATAAAGCTCTTGCATTTCCATTGATACTTCGATGAGCTTCATCTGAGATTATCAAATCAAAATCAGTCGGTGAAAATAACTTCATATATTTGTTATTATAAAGTAGGCTTTGAACAGTGGTCACAACGATTCGTGCTTTATTCCAAGAATCCTTATTCTCTTTGAATATTACAGTTGTATAATCATTTTTTAGATAATTTACAAAATTTTTATAAGCTTGTTTTTCTAATTCTAATCTATCTACAAGAAATAAAATTCTACTTGCATTTCCGGTTCTTAAAAACAGTTTTATGAATGCTGCCGAAGTAAGAGTTTTACCTGTCCCAGTAGCCATCTCAAAAAGAAATCGGTCGTTACCATCTGCTACAGATTCTTGTATGCATTTTAATGCTTTGATTTGGTAATCCCTTAATAAACGAAACTCTGGATTTTTTTCAAAAAAAGTTCTATGTCTGCTTACATCAATAACATCAGGATCTGTTTTACATTGAGGATATTGAGTAGAAAGAATATATTTATTATCAATTATTTCATTGATAAGATTCTGAGGATTAGGTTTTGATCGAGAATAAAACTCCAAAGATTTCTCTTTTGGAAAACTTATGATTACATAGGGATTACCTTTTCTTAAATCCCAAAAATAATGCAAATTTCCATTAGAAAGAATAATAAAATTTACATTCAGGCTTTTCGCATATCTTCTGGCTTGTTCTTTACCATCCATTGGATCTTTATCTTCACGTTTAGCTTCCAGTACAACAAGTGGAAATCCTTTTTTGTTGAGTAAAGTATAATCTAAATATCCATTTCTTGTTTTTTCAAAATTATTTCCAAGATTGTTTATCTCTTTTTCAGTAAGCTTAACACCTTTTTCCAATTCAATATTTGCTTTACCATTTTCATCATCAAGAAAACGCCAACCAGCTTCTTCTAACAACTTGTTAATTTTAATTCTTGCTTTTGCTTCTTTTGCTTGCATAGATTTCTACCTTTAACAACATAATTATCTAAAAACATACAAACTGGTAACAATTGAATATTATGCAAGCAAAAAATTTTAACTTGTTTCTATTTTCTCTGGTAACTCACCATAACTCGATTTGATATAATTTCTATCTGCAATTTTATAGGTTTATGAAAGATAGAATAAAAATTGATTGGAGATTGGTTAAGTTTTTTCACAAGCAAGAATTCCGATGTTCCTGCTGTGGAAAAATTATTATTTATGCAGAGCTTGTTCTGAAATTAGATTTAGCAAGAGAATTAGCAGAAACAGCTTTTGTAATTACCAGTGGATACCGTTGCAGAAAGCATAACAAAGAAATTGGTGGAGTTAAAGACTCTACTCATATTTATGGTTTGGCTGTAGATATTGCCGTATCCGATAATATCACACGTTTGAAAATTCTCAAAGGATTGATCATTGCAGGATTCCGTAGAATCGGAATTGGTGAAGATTTTATCCATGTCGATATTGATAAATCAAACCCTAACTGCCTTTGGCTTTATGAGGTTTGATTGTGCTACCAATTAATACTAAAACAGTAATAAAAGTTCTTAACTTATCTTCCGATGAGCGTATTTATTCAACATTTGAAGAACATTCTCCTCTGGTAATGCTTTGGCTTAAAAGAGTAACCGATGAAGACATATGGGATGAACTGCAGCAGAAAACAGTTGAGGAAGATCTTCAAAATTCATACAAATTTGCCTACTGTTATTATCTTTTAGCTTCTACAATCGAATTCTTAAATCTCAAAACCATTGGTGAAGGTATTATCAAAACCACCGGTTTAGATCAACAATCAACAGAACTTCTATCTGGAAGCGAAATACAATCCTTCAAAAAGAATCTTGAGATACAGGCTTTAGAGACAATTCTTGAATACACAAATGCTACCGGATATGATCGTCTGCGAGAGCTGAAACTCGGAACATCAAAGTTTCGTAAAACCGGAATCAAGGCTACAGTAATATGAGTAGCACATCTCAAGAAATCCTCAGAGCAATCTACAGAGCTATTGAGAGCAAATTGCATCTCATAGGAAGTGTAATTGAAGGAAGTGCTCGTAATCTTATTCTACAGCAAGATATCAAAGACAAAGGTGATTTCTTTCAGAATACCGGATATGCCATCCAATTTGGAAATAGCTCAATTGACTTGGCAGTAGGTTCAAATGTTCCGCATGAACAATATGTTCTCGGTGGGAAAGTACCTTCTTGGACTCCTATTGAACCACTCAAAGCTTGGGTGGAACGCAAAGGATTGGCTTGGGTTGATAAGAGATCCGGTAAGTTACTTTCAATCGAACAGATGGCATATATGATTCAAGCAAAGATCAAACGAGAAGGAATTCCGGCACGCAATGTATTTGTAGAGGTGATCAAGAATAAACAGCAGTGGATCTATAATCAATTAGATAATATCAGAGTTGTATTATGACATTCGAACAGAAAAGACAAAACATTATCAAAGCTCTAAATATGACAGGGATTACCTCCCCAAATATTGCCCTCGATAAAGATACGATTCCACGAAAATTCCCTGCTGCTATTGTAGTTCTACAAGGTGAAAAAGGTAAAAATGTTACTTCTCACAGATACTGTGAATTTGAGTATTATTTAGCCATTTTCCTGATTGCAGATGTTAATAATTCCAAAGATCCTGATCAAGATATTATTAAATTAGCTTCGGCTTTCAAAGAAACTTATCGAAAAATAATCGGTAATGATATTTCTAAAATTGATTACTACCCAGTGAGAGCAGATTCCGGAAGAAAAGTCCGCATTGCAAAAGTATATCAGGTTACAGAATGAGAGTAAGAAAGATAGGCGGATTCAAAATAGGGATTGTAAATACAGAAGATTTACTTTCTAAAAACTACTCTTTTACACCGGTAAATCTGGATTCAATGAGATGGATCGGGAAAAATAAAATCAGTAAATCTGCTGAGAAAAAGAGAGTAATTCCGGCACCTTATTCTATGGGTAACCTGCTCAAACTTATGGAAGTAGATGAATATCATTCAGGTTGCATTTCTGCTAAAATAAATACAACTCTGATGCAAGCTGAATTCAATAATGCAAAGCTTAAAAAGTGGTTTATGGATGCTGAATATCCGGGCAATGATGATATTACGGTCATTTTGAGTGAGTTTTTGAAATTCTTCCTCGCCTGTGGAAATGGCTTTTTAATGAAAATGCGTAATACAGCAAAACAGTGGGTTGGTCTGGAGAGATTGTTACCAACCGAAGTTCAGATCGTGGAAAGCTACGATGAATTTGGTTTCTTTAAACCTGATTTCATTCAGGTAAAAAATGGTAAGAAAAAACTATTTTCCGGTGATGATATTATCCATTTCAAAAATCCAACTCATAAGAGTAATGCTTGGGGATTGGCTTGCCTACCGGTCGCTATCAATATTGAGATATTAGAACAGGTCAAAACCTTTGATTACAATAACTTCAAGAACGGCTTACTGGTAGGTTATTTTATGATAGTGGAAGGTGGAAGTCTCAAAGACGATGTAGTGGAAGATACTGAAGGAAACGAAGTTCTAAAAGATGCTTTTACAGTTATAGAAGAAACACTCCAAGCTGCCAAAGGCAATAACAAATCACATACAACCATACTAATCGAAACAGAAAATAAGGATGCAAAAATCAGATTAGAGCCACTTCGTCAACAAGATAGAGACGGTGGTTTTATCAATCTCAAGAAAGATCTTCGAGAAGGTATTTTCGCTTATCACCGAGTTCCGGCAAGGATAGTTTCTCAACTCATACCGGGACAACTTGGTGGAGATAACAAATCCGATATGCTGATGTTTTATCATTTCGTAATAAAACCGCTTCAACACCGCTTAGGACAGGTTTTAGCACAAGAATTTAATAAAGAATACCAGTGGAACTTAACCGCTAAAGATTTCGATTTTGGAAACCTGACATCCATATTCGAATCAGAAGATGAAAAACTATTTAAATCCAATAGAACAGGAGGATAATTTGAAAAAGAAACGAATTTTGAAAAAGGGAGAGCTTAGAAATGTGGAAGTAGAGCTGGTTTCTCTACTTTTTGATGAGATGACTCCGGCAAACCAGAAAGGCTTTGTTGTAAAATCGGCAAATGGCAAGAGTTTTGTTGTAAAAGGCTCTTCAAAGAAGTTCAAATCAGTCACACAAGGAACCGAAGGTAAACTCTATGTTACTCTTATGGAACCCGATGTAAAAGATGCTCAAGGTGATTTTTATAATACAGCCGAAATTGAGAAAGCCTGTGAATACTTTAGCAAGCATGGTATGGTTGGAAAGAATGATATCAATCATAATAACTATCCTGTAGATGATTTTTATGTTTCTCAGAACTATATCTTAAAAACAACTGATAAAACCAACTTCCCAGATGCGAAAACTGGAAGCTGGGTGCAAGTTCTCAAGTGTGATAATCTGCAATCTCCACTCTGGGAAAAGGTCGAGAAAGGTGAATTTAACGGAGTCTCCATTTATGGTAGAGCAGATGATTTTGGGGAGACTACCGAGACTTTAAAAGCGATCCGTAAAGAGCTGGCAGGACTGAGAGAACTGCAAAAATCCATGCAGAATACCGAACGTCAAAATGAGATGGGTTCTGTTATTAAAGAGTTGGAAACAAAGGTGACTCAGCTGGAATCCGGACTTGGTGATTCTACTCTTCGGGAAGCTGTAAAAAGTATTGAAAAATCACTTAATAATCTCTCAATTACAATGAGTAGAGCTATCTCCAAATCCATTCAGGGAGAACCAAACGAAGAGCTTGGAGATCGGGAAGTTATCATCAATGGTGTAAAGGTATTAATAAAATCCTCTCATATTGAAATTTATAAAGGGATTGCAGATGTGGATTCCGGTAAAGCGATGAACATTCTCACTCCCAATAATACTTCCCTTTTCATTGATGAAGTAGTGGGCTCAAAACCGGGTGATACTCTCACAGATATTTCCGTAATTCCTCTCTTAAAAGATGAAAGCATTGATGTTGGTTTAATCGAAGATCTGCTCTTCAAAAACTCACAGGATGGTGCTTTAACTGCTCAGGATGTTTCATCAACGGATTTACAATGTCCTACCGGAATTCTCAATGCTGAATTCACTCTTGGCAGAGACATTGTAGAGTTCTATAAGGATAAATATGGTGAATCTGCTTTTGGTGCTTATGTAGAACAGCACATTGCCAAGAAAGCTGAAAAAGCGATTCGCTTACTTCTATTTAAAGGTGATAGAACCTCTGGAACTGCAAAGTTGAAAGCTCTGAACGGTATTATCAAACTAGCAACCACAGCAACAGATATTACTACTATCAATCCAACTACCTATAAGGAATGGACAGAGCGTTTTGAACAAACTCTCCTTTCTTTTACAGATGAGATGCTGGAAGAGCAGGAAAATTTCAAGATCTATGTTTCCCATAAAGACCTGATTCGCATCAGAACAGAGCTTGGTAAAAGAGAAACCAATAAAGGTGATAAACTGCTTCTCGAAGGTGGAAAAATCAGCTTCGCAGGTATTCCGGTAAAAGCGAGATTGATGCCAGACAATTACATTGTTTCCGGTCTTACTAAATTTATCATAATCGGTTATCGTACAGATGCCGAACTTAAGGTTGAGCATCATGGCTCTGACTGGAAATATCACTGGTATATTCGCATTAGACCAGGCATTACTTATGTTCCCAATTTTATAAAAATATTCCAAATCACAGAATAAATAAGGAGGAAAATTATGTGGAAATTTTTTCTAAAACAAGCTGTAAAAGCACTTGCAGAACCTATCGTGGATGCTGTTATCTTAGCATTGGAAAAACTGGCAGAACGAACCGGCAACACTATTGATGATGAGTTTGTAGCAAAATTCAAAGAGTTTAAAGAAGCAATTATTGGTTTTATTCTCTCACAAAGCACTAAAATCGTTAAATCAGCATAAGGAGAGTCTATGGCTGTAAAAAAACCTGTTTTACCATCTGGTATGACTACAGGAGATCTTGCTAATCTCCTTAAGCAAATCGGAAAAGTAGATGTATATAATCTTTATGCCGGAGTAGGCAGTTTAGATTCATCAGAAATAAAAACAATGTTTGGTTCTCAAGATATACTATCTGCAGATCTTGATAGCAATTTTGAAGAGATAGGAGAACTTGCTGAGAAACCATTCAAAGTGGAATCAAAAACAGAGAAACTCAAAACTCGTCACTATCAATTAGAAGGAAAGAGAACCAATGCAGTTACAACTACTATTGTAGGTATCAGTGAAGATAAGAAAAACTGGCTGGAAGATCAAAGTGCAGGAATGACTGAACTTACTTTTGTAGCACTATCAAAAGATAAATCACAAGCAATACTGATTAATGGATGCAGATGGACTGTAGATTGGAGTGGAGAAGCGGATGGTCTTTATACTCAGGAAGTTACTACTGAATTTACTGGAAAGACTTTTGAGAAAATCGTATTCTTTAAAGATATTCCACCAACCGCTCCATAGGAGTATTAATGGATTCTGAAGTAAAAAAGAAGATAGATGATGTTAACAAAGAGATCTATGGTAATGGAAGTTCAAAAAACTCAATGGTAACCCGTATAGCCAAAATGGAGAGTATTATCAAAATCCTCACTACAGTTTCAATAAGTCAGTTTTTTGTACTTATTGGGGTAGCTTTAAAGATGTTCATCGGGGGGAATTAATGGATTTATCATATGCAAAATTGAGAAAAGTTCTCTCCGTTTTTTTGAAGAATAAAGTTCTAAGGACTACCTTAAATGAGCTGTTAAAAGGAAAACAAAAAGAAATAGATGAACTTGGTTTTCTTGATATGTTAGAAGAGTCCAAAGCTGATATTGAAATTCTGGAAATCTTAACTGAAAAGAAACCAGAGGATGTTTCGGCAGTAGAAGCTTTTGAAACTTATGCTCTTTTTTTTTGCTCTATCAAAGCCAGTTGGCAGAAATTCAAACCACTTCTCGACGGTTTGGGATTAAAGGTAGAAGCAGAGATCGTGAAAACATAGAGAGATTGGAGATGGCTCTGAGAAGTGTAGGGTTCAGTCAATTGGATTTTCAAGAAATGACACTTCCGGAGCTGTATTTGAGATACTGTATCGAAATAGAAAATATAAGGAAAAATAATGAATAGTATAATTGCA
>JAIORE010000351.1 GCA_021108315.1 Candidatus Cloacimonadota bacterium | reverse complement strand
TTGTAAGAAAAACTATAAAGAATGATTAATAGTGAGAGTGCAGTTGAACAGTCTCTAAGGTGAGATGTGAACAGTCTCCACTATTTTTCTTATAGTAAATTATTAAAAAACTTGACACTTATTTACCCATATAGGTATTTGCCTATATACTTATATAAAAAGGAGGACATCAATGAAAGAATTTGTTATGGAAATGGCTGAAATCTTCAAAGCTCTCGGAGATGCAAATCGCCTAAAAATCGTTAAATTACTTATGTCTGCTGAAGAAAAAAAACTCTGTGTGGATGATTTGGCAAAAATATTGAATATTTCACAACCTGCAGTATCTCAACACATAAAAATCCTTAAAAATATAAAAGTTTTAAAGCCGAATAAGGTGGGATTTTACGTTTACTATTATGTAGATAAAAAAGTTATGAATTCCCTATCAGAGAAAGTTGGAAAGCTTCTATTCCTTGCTAAAACAGATTGTAAAGATCATAAAGATGAAAAAATAATAAATAAGAGGTAGATAAAAATGAAGAAAATTTTAATAATAACAATTCTTACAGTTCTATTCATTTCAAATCTATTTTCATTAGAATTGGACAGAGGAAATATTGCCGGCAGAATCATTGACGAAAATACTCAAAAACCGGTGGAGAATGTATCAATT
The DNA here is from genome assembly GCA_021108315.1 of Candidatus Cloacimonadota bacterium. Taxonomy (GTDB): domain Bacteria; phylum Cloacimonadota; class Cloacimonadia; order Cloacimonadales; family TCS61; genus JAIORE01. The sequence continues at coordinate 14,414 of JAIORE010000351.1, read as the reverse complement.
TCTATCGAAGGGAAAATCTTTGGTGTGAGTGATGAAAACGGTAGATATTTGATTAAATCCATTTCTAAAGGTAAACATAATATCAATTTTTCCAGATTTGGCTATGCGACGAGAACCAAATTAAATTTTGCGATTATACCAGACCAAACATCTGTTTTAAATATAAAACTGAGAATAGAATCATTTGAGATGGAGGGGATTTCGGTAATTGAAGAAACCTATTTTAGGGAAACTACTGATGCTCCGGTAAGTTCAAAAACACTGGATATTGAGGAAATAAAATCACAACCGGCGGGATCCTATGATATTCAACGGGCAATTCAGGCATTACCGGCTGTGGTTTCTGGAACAGATTCGGAAAATGAGATTATCGTGCGAGGTGGTAATTACGGAGAAAACTTGTTTATTATTGATAATATTGAACTGTCAAATCCGAATCATTTTGCAATTCCGGGAACCGGCGGTGGACCTATTAGTATGATCACTCCCGAATTTGTAGAAGAGATAGATTTTTATGCCGGAGCATTTCCTGCAAAATATGGTGATAAAGCTTCTTCGGTAATGAATATCACTACGAGAAATGGAGATGAAAATAGGTTCAAAGCAAAGCTGGATATGGGAATGTCCGGTTACGGTGGAAATATGGAAGGTCCGCTTTTATCCAAAAAGGGGAATTTCATTTTTTCTTATCATCGAAGTTTTATGAGTCTCATCAGTGAAAGTATCGGACTTGCTGCCGTTCCCTATTATCAATCTATTTTCGGAAAACAGGTGATAAATTTCTCACCCCAAAAACAATTAACAATAAACCAACTTTGGGGAAGTGATAAGATTACAATTGAGCATCAATCTACAGGCTATAGTCAAGGTGAAGGTGAGAACGATATTTATTCAAGATCGGGGCAATATTCGATTGGTGCAACCTATAAAAATATTTATCAAAACAGTTATTCTTTGCTCACAGTTTATAGAAATCAAAATTGGTGGAAACACGATCTCTATGAAGCCGGCTACAAAACCAATGATAGATTGAATATTACCTATCACGCTAATGAATCCAACAATGCTTTGAAATATTCGCTTAAATTTCCTACAACCTTTCTCGGTCGGATTGAACTGGGATTTTCAGGAAAATTAGATATTTCCGATATTGATTCCTACAAGAAACCGGACACTCTCTATGTTTACGATATTAATGCAGATGAAGTAGTAATTATTGATACTTTGAAAGATGAATTTGGAAACCCACGCTACATTGGCTCACTTGATCATAAAATTAATGATATTTCTACTTATAAAGTGGGAACTTATCTGCAATGGGAAAATAAAATCGGTAAATTTACTTTCAATCAAGGTTTGCGATACGATTATTTTGTGTACACGAGCAAGGGGACTATTTCACCACGTTTTGGAGTAAAATATGGTTGGAACAAAAAAACAAATCTTAGTTTTGGGATAGGTCGTCATTATCAAAATCCGGGGTATCTCACTTTGAATTATGATGACAGAAATAAGGAATTGAAACCAAAATTTACTGATCAAATAGTGTTGGGATTTGATAGGCTTTTATCGGAGGATATTAAATTAACTATAGAGACTTATTATAAAAAATACAAAGATGTTCCATTGGAATATGCTGCTACTACACCGGATTCTCTTGATTGGGAATCTTATTCTATCAATGCCGGAACAGGATATGCCAAAGGTTTGGAATTTTTCCTGCAAAAGAAAGTTAAAGATAATTTCTGGGGAACTTTGAGTTATTCATATTCAATCGCAAAAGCTGATGATCCACGTTATCCGGAAGAAGATAAAGAATATAGCTGGGATTTTGATTTTCGGCATGTTTTCACAGGAATTTTGGGTTACAAATTTGAATTTATGAAATATGAGTGGTTTGAAAATAATCGTAACTGGTTAAAGTTTGTTTCATGGATGTATATATTTCCTTCGGATGAAGTGGAAATTTCCTTAAAATATCGCTATCTTGGCGGAAAACCTTATACCGAACCGGAATATAAACCTGAACTGAGAATGTGGTTGGTTTCCGGAAATCAGGAATATAATACAAAGCGATATCCAGCTTATCAAAGGTTAGACTTGCATATTCAGCATCGCTGGTATGAAAAGAAAGTAAATATCATAAGTTATTTGGAAATTGATAATATCGTGAATACAAAAAATATTTGGGATTACAACTATCTTGATGATGGCTCAAGAGAATCATTTTATCAGTGGGGAAGAATGATTGTAGGCGGTGTGGTTGTTGAGTTTTAGAATTGTGATGAAAATTTATCTCGCAAAGACGCGAAGATACTAAAAAAATGAAATAATTTTATATAATTTGCAATATAAAAAATATGGAGCCAAAGATGAAAATTGTTTACAAAACAAATAATGTACTAACTGGAGAAGAAATCATATATGTATTTAATAGTGTAGGTTGGAATAAGAATCCAGAAAATATTGTGGATGCTTTTCTCAATTCCTATTACGTTACTGCTTATCATAATGATACACTGATTGGTTTTGCTCGTGCAATCTCTGATGGTCATTATTACACTGGAATTTACGATGTGATTGTAACCCTCCAATATCAGAAAAAAGGAATTGCGAAAGAGATGATGAAAATGTTACTGGATAAATTTAAAGGTACATATTTCTTCTTATCTTACACCGCAGGTAATCAAGGTTTTTACCAAAAATGCGGATTCGAAAATCTACCAAACGGAATGTGGATGGATAGGGAAAAATCTTTCAACCTAAATATAGATAACTTGTAAAATACAAAAATCGAAGAGGAATTAGGATTATGAAAAACAACAAATTAAAATCACCGACAATTTATATACAGGCAATTATTGCCCTGCTTCTAATTCAGTTGATTCATAAGATTGTTCGTGAAATCCCGGGAGCAATTAAAATGGGAGGACCAGGTGCAATAGCAGTCCCGATATTTGCAGGATTACTTTTTATTAGTATAATTTTGCTGATTTTGAGAAATAAATGGGGATTAATTTTAGGTATGATAGATGGTATTTTTATGCTATTTCAACCTGTTTTAGTCCATATTATTCTTGCTAAACCGGATCAGAATGGAATTTGGTGGTATCCAATATTCCCTTGGATTCAAGCAATATTGATATTATATTTTTCATACCTTGTTTTTCGTAAGAACACACCTCACGGCTAAAGCCGTACTCCTCTCAAGAGGAGAATTACTCTGTGCTCTCAGTGTTCACTATGGTAAATATTTTTGTTCGTTTTGTTTGTTGCTAATTAGTTTTTATTTTAAAGTAATTATACATAAACTCGTAAAAATCGAAATCTGTCATCCTGAACCCTTTGGAATCATCTCTTCCGTCATTGGTTGTGAATATATGATCTTTCATTTTTTCATTTGGTTTGAATAACGAAAGATTTTTTTATCAAGTAATAAACCAGTACTTTCCAATCATAATATCGCATTATCAAGATTTGGTGATAATCTCCACAGTTATTTTATTTCTTTTCATACAATCTTTTATGTTTTCAATCATTTCATCACCATTTTTAAATATACTTGGAGAAATTTGGAAGTAAGCTTTGCCGTTTCTAAAGCGAAAATGTTGGATTATTTCATCTTTTATGACAATTTGATAAAGTGATTCGGAAATTTTAAGTCTTATATTCTTAAAGAATCTTCTGTAAATGATAATATAACCATCTTCAATTCCAACTCTTCTACATTCAATCAATGGTTTGGAAAATACAATTATGACCAAAAGTGATAAAATTGCAAAGAGAAAATGAAATGTTGAGCCTGAACTTTTCCAACTTATAGAAAACTTAAAAAATAAAAAATATGATAAAATTGCTATAATGATAGCCATTACCGGAAAATGTTGCTTGTATATTTTTTTCATTATCGTATCTCTTGTTATTAATAAATCTCAAGTCGAGTCTTCTCAATTGTTTCAAAATTGTTCAATCAAAATGAAACTTAATCTGACTTGCTTCGCAACAAAATCAACGAATGCGAAGTGAGAATGACGGCATTGGTCGAATAATTCTTGAATCACATTCTATTTGTTCATTGCGATTTAAGTCTCATTCTATTTGAAACATAGATTATGAGTTTAATTTGAGTTTTTTGTCAAAATCTGATTCAGAATTCTACAATTCTAAGAATCTTCTCAATCAAGTACCGTATTTGATTTATTCAAGGCTTTTTGTACTTTATTCAAAGATTTATAGAGATTGTTCAAGTCTGGTGAATCAGATACAGCTAATTGAGTAAATTCTATATTCGCTTTTACTAAACTGAAAGCCGGACTATAAATCGCTGGTTGTTCAGAGTTTCCCCGTAATTTTTTAGTTTTTTTAGCAAGTTCATTTAATTCCAGTGTCCAATTTTTTAAAGGTTTGCTCTGTTTTTTCTTTTGAACCGGATTCAGGCTTTCGATAATGCGATTATTTTATTTTGCTCTCAAATAAGATTTTTTTAAACTGCGTTTAATTCCAACCCTGAAATAAATGTTAAATGATTCCAAATACATCATCACCTTTGATTAAAACGGCAAAACTCATCAAAAATCGTTCAATATAAAAATCTCCCTGAATAAAGTTTGCCCATTTTTTAACAATTGAGAGTTTTTCTTCAGAAAAATTTTGGGGATTATTTTTAACGAAATCATTAATTAGGTTTGGATTTTCATAAAAAGCTTTTCTGACATAATTTTTTATTCAGAAGTACTACTTTCATATTCATCTACAGTTTTTATTTTTGTGAAAATTTTGAGCTTTTGATTTACATAAAATTGGATAGCCCACATCAATTCATAGAAAAGGTTTGCATCTTGTCTCGAAAGTTTCATAGTTTGACCTGCTTTTTTAATTTGTTTTGAATTTTAGATTTTGATTATTGTTATTTATTTGTTTTTGGTTTAAAAAGCATCATTTTTCCATTTTCATAAGCATCTATATTTTTTTCTTCTTCATTGTATTTCATTCTACTCATCAAGTTCATCAAGCAAATTTTTATATTTTTTTATATTTTTTTTCGAACCTGTCAATTTCCCCAAGCTAATCACAACATCAATTTCAGAACCTTTGGGAATCATCTCTTCTGCCATTGGTTGTGAGTACATTATCTTACTTTTTTTTACTTCATTGGAATAGCGAAAAATCTTCTTACCAAGCAATAAACCGGCATTTTCCAATCTTAACTTTGCTTCATCAAGTTCCAAATTATCTAAAAACGGTATTCTCACTTGTTCGGGACCTTTACTTACCACAACTTTAATCGTATTGTATTTTTTCGTCATAATTTCGGGATGGGGATCCTGAGAAATAATTCTATCTTTAGGAATTTCATCGCTGTGTATAAAGTCAATTTCCTGTAGATATAGATCCAGAGATTTACACTTTTTTATGGCTACATCTATTTGCTGATCAATTATTTTGGGAGTTTTCACTTCATTTCGATGTCCGACATAAAATTTCATGAAAATATTTATCCCGAAAAAACCAATTACAAAAACTCCAATCATTATTAAGGCTGAAATTAGAAAGGCTTTTATTTTTTTCATTTATTCTCCAAATTTCTTTAAACTTTTTGCATTTTCGCTGCAAAAGCTCCATCCATCTGATGTTCAAAGGGGTCAATTTGTAAAAAGTGATTATTTACATAGATTTCATTGATCTTTTCAGAAGCATTTACCAACTTAAATTCTTTATGCTTCTCCAAAAATTTATAAATCTGTTTCTCATTTTCTTTTGGATTCATCGTACAAGTGCTATAAATTAGAAAACCACCATCTTTCACAAATTGACTACCACGTTTTAGAGATTGTTCCTGCAATTTTAGGAGTTTATCCATTTTTTGATGAATTTGCCAACGTAATTCGGCTTTTTTCTGAAAAACTCCCCAGCCACTACAAGGTACATCAAGAAAAACTTTATCAAATGAGGGAGCAATCGGTCCAAACTCGAAAGCATCTTTAGTAAATACTTTTATGGATTTCAATTGTAATCTTTCCAAATTTTGTTTCAATAATTTAATCTTTGCTGGAATTTTGTCCACTGCAAATATTTCACCAGTATCTTGCATCAATTCAGCAGTATAAGTTGCTTTTCCTCCGGGAGCCGCAAATAGATCCAATACAATATCACCTAATCGAGGATCAGCAAGTTCAACGACAAGGGCAGCAGAAGGATCTTGTATAGAAAAATAACCTTCTTGAAATGCAATATCTTGTAAAACTCCAGTAGGATTATCACTTATCAGAATATTAGATGTTGCCTTACTTTTATCTATAACAATATTCCTTCTTTTAAAATATTCAATCAATTTATCAGAATTTGTTGCAAACGAATTTACCCGAATATTCAAATGTGAAGTTTCATTAAAATATCTGCAAAGCTGTTCTGTATGGTCTTCTCCCCATAGATTGATCCATTTGTTGATCAATTCAACCGGATAAGAATATTTTACGGAGATTTTATTTACTTTTTCAGTTGGTAAAGTTATTTGTGGATTTCTGAGATATGAGCGAAGTACTGCATTGACAAACTTTGCAATCTGAGGATTAAACTGCTTTTTTGCCAAATCAACAGTTTCGTTCACAGCAGCATGATCTGGTATAGAATCTAAATAGATTATTTGGTAAAGAGATGAATAAAACAAAATCTTGATCTTTTTATCTGTTTTAGAAAATTTCACTTTATCTGTGTGTGAAGATGCAATAAAATCCAATCTTATATGCATTTTAATCACACCTTTTACCAATCTGAAAAGAAGATCATAAGACTGTTTATCATCTTTGAATTTTGATCTTGTCAGGTTAAGCAATTTATCGGAAAAAACGTTTTTAATAAGTACTTTTATTAATATTTTATGAGCTTCTAAGCGAAAATCCATTATTTATTTTATTTCCTATATAGATATTTCATAACAGCTTTAATAATTTCTTCTGAATTTTTAAACTTGTTTTCTTTCATTAATAATGAGATTGTTTTTTTTACTTTGATTGTGTTATATCCCAAAGTAGTTAAAGCAGTTTCAGCTTCCACAAGTATATCAATTGGCATAAGATTGGAAGGCAAACCAAGGTTTTCCGGCATAATATTTTTCACTTTATCTTTTAACTCTATTATAAGTCTTTCAGCCGATTTCTTACCGATTCCCGGAACCGTGGAAATGAGACCAATGTTTCCCATTTGAACTGCATTCACAAGGTCGGACACAGACAAAGTAGATAACACACTGAGTGCTGTTTTGGGACCGATCTTTGAGATTGAAATGAGTTGTTTGAAAAGTTTTTTTTCATCTAATGAATAAAATCCAAATAGACGAATACCATCACTCTCAGTAAATGAAAAATGGATAAATAATTGTATCTCTTTTCCAATTTCCGGTAAACGATCAAAAGTACGTAGCGGAATATTTATATCGTAACCAACACCGTTACAATCAATCACAGCATGAACCGGAGCTTTTTCTGCCAATGAACCTTTTAGATAAGAAAACATCTATTTTTTGATTCCTTCTCGTTTTGAATTTGAGATTTTTGAGGTGTAATATGAGTTTTCATCTTTTTGTTTTTTTTGTTTTTAAATTTGAGATTTTTATCATTGTTATTTATTTGTTTGTTTGTTGGATTTTGTGTTTTGCGATTTTCTTCATTTATATCTTTAATGTATATTTGATTTTGTTAAAAGCACATATCGCTACTGCAAGAGCATCTGTAGCATCTTCAGATTTATTATTCAGATCTACTTTTAATATTTTTTCTAACATATATTTTATCTGTTCTTTTGATGCATTACCATTGCCAACCACAGCTTTTTTTACTTCTCTCGGAGAATATTCTTCTATCAATAATTTATTTTGAGCTAATGCCAATAAAATAGTTCCCCGAACATGTCCTAAAGTGAATGCAGATTTAATGTTTTTTCCATAAAAAATTGATTCTACTGCGGATAAATCAGGTTTATATTCCAAAACTATCTTCGTAATCTCAGAATGAATTAGAACAAGTTTTTCTGATAATTTTAGTTTAGGAGAAATTTTTATTACATCGCAACCGGCAGCAATAATCTGTCTTTTATGAACTTCAATAATTCCATAACCGCAAAATCTGCTTCCGGGATCTATCCCTAAAATAATCAATTTTCTGCTAATTTTGCCATTACTTCATCAGAGACTTCGTAGTTTGCATATACTTTTTGAACATCATCCAAATCTTCCATAAAGTCAAGAAGCCTAAACAATTTTTCCGCAAAATCATCTGCATTTATAGTGTTTTGAGGAATACGAGTAAGTTCGGCATTTTCAATTGTGTAATCGGTTTTTTCCAATTTTGTGAGAACATTGTGTAATTCTGCATAAGGAGTATAAATTTCATAAAATTCATCTGTAGTTGCAATATCATCAGCTCCGGCTTCCAAAGCTTCCATCATGATTTCATCTTCATCAATATCATCTTTTTTGATAAGGATCAAACCTTTTTGGTCAAACATCCATGAAACAGAACCGGATTCTGCGAGATTTCCACCGTACTTTGAGAAAGCATGACGAACTTCTGCGACTGTTCTCTGTTTATTATCAGTTAAAGTTTCTACAATAATCGCTACTCCACCGTGTCCATAACCTTCATAAGTATATGAATCATAGCTTACGCCTTCAATTTCTCCGGTTCCGCGTTTAATCGCTTTTTCGACATTGCTGTTAGGCATATTAGCTGCTTTTGCTGCTGCAATTGCTATTCTCAATCTTGGATTCATATCGGGATCTCCGCCACCATCCCGTGCAGAAACTATTATCTCTTTAACTATTTTTGTGAAGATTTTTCCCCGTTTGGCATCGGCAGCTCCTTTTTTATGTTTTATAGAACTCCATTTATTGTGACCGGACATATTTCCTCCAAAAAAATTATTTAAAAAAAATTGTTTGTTTTAAAAAATAATACAACCTAATTCTTATGAGCTGAGACCAAAAATGTCTCTCGCAAAGCCGCTAAGCTGCAAAAGTTTACATACATTTTTATCTCTGAAATTCTTGTTCCCAAGTTTGTCTTGGGAACACCCAAGATGCATTACGAAGATGAACTTCGTAACGAGATTGTTCTGCATAATTAGGTTTTTTGTCATCCTGAGAATTCTACTTGCTTTTCTTACGAAGGAACTTGGGTTAAACACAGGATTCTTCGTTAGAGTTTCTATGAAGATTTTCTCAGAAAGACAGGATTTTGAGTTATGCAAAACTCATCAATAATCATAAAAAAAGGAGGTGAAAACCCACCTTCTTTATAATTTATTCTTTACTATTGGCAGCTTCAATAACTTTTTTAGCTATATCACTCGGTACTTTTTCATAATGTGAAAATTTCTGGGTAAACTTACCACGACCCTGAGTTAGAGATTTCAAAGCTGGAAAATAATTAAAAAGCTCTGCGAGAGGCATATGTGCATTGAGAATTTGCTTTTTCCCTTTTTGCTCCATTCCCAAAATTTTACCGCGACGAGTAGAAACATCACCCATAACATCACCCATATATTCATTTGGAATAATTATTTGAATCTCATGGACAGGTTCTAAAAGAATTGGTTTCGCAACATCGAATGCTTTTTTCAGACAATTCCAACTAGCAATTTTGAAAGCCATTTCCGATGAATCCACATCATGGAAACTTCCAAAATATACATCAACAAGGATATCAACAATTTGATTTCCGGAGATAATTCCTTTACCAACAACTTCTTTCAATCCTTTTTCGATAGCAGGAATAAATTTGCTGGGAATTGTTCCACCTACAACAGAATTTTTGAATTCGAATCCTTCACCTCTCGGCTTGGCTTTAACTCGGAAATAAACTTCACCGTATTGTCCTTTTCCTCCGGATTGTTTTTTATGTTTATAACTTACATCGGCACTGCCTGTTATGGTTTCTTTATAAGGAACAGAAGGGGTTTCCAATACAGCTTCAATTTTATAGCGAGATTTTAATTTTTTCTTGAGAAGTCCAATTTGTTGCTCACCAATTCCGGCAAGAACGTTTTCACTGGTTTCGGCATTCATATGTAGATTCAAAGAAGCATCTTCTTCCAATAATTTCGTGATAGAACTACCGATTTTATCTTCATCTTGCTGATTCACAGCGTTTATACTTTGCCAATAAACCGGAGTAGGAACTTCCACTTTAGGAATTTCAATTTTTGAGCCAACCGATACTATTGAATTGTAGGATCGAGCAACTTTAATTTTAACTAAACCACCAATTTGACCGGCAGAAAGTTGAGACAGATCATCACGGTTTTTTCCTTGTACAATATACATAGAACCAATGCGATCTTTGCTATTTTTTTCAGGAATATAAACATCCAAGCCACTTGTAAGTGTTCCGGAAAAAACTCTTACATAGGCAATATCACCAACATTGGGATCAGAAAAAGATTTGAAAACATAAGCAGCAAGATCTCCGGTAGGTGAACCAATGATTATCTTCTCAGATTCACCTTCGATAACTGTAACCTCTTTAAAATCATCAGGTGAAGGTAAAAAGTCAACAATTGCGTTCAGAAAATCATTTACTGCAATATTATTGGTTGCCGAACAAGCAAATACCGGAATAACAGCACCGGAAATAATCGCTTTTTTCAGCCCTGCCAACATTTCATCATCAGAAAGTTCACCTTCTTCAAAAAATTTTTCAAGTAAAGCATCATCACTTTCTGCTACTGCTTCCATTAGTTGTTCGCGATTTTCTTGAACAACATCAACTAAATCTGCTGGAATCTCTTTTTTTTCACCTTTGATAAAAGCAACTTGATTAACAATATCAACTACTCCCTCAAAGCGATTCTCAGCACCAATTGGTAGAAAAACAGGCAAAGGTACAATATCTGTATTTTCTTTTATAAGCTCAATTACCTTATTAAAATCAGCACCCTCATTGTCCATTCTATTTATCAAAATTGCTTTAGCTTTTTTCTCATTTCCAAGTAATTCTAATGATTGTTCTAAACTTACTTCAAAGCCAGCTGCTGCATTTGCTACAAAAATAATGTTTTCTACAGCTTTTGCCGCAGAAGTTTGTTCATTAGAAAAATCTGCATAGCCGGGTGTATCCAATACATTAATCAATTTATTTTTCCACTCAAAATGACCAACTCCCAGAGCCATTGTCATACCTTTTTCAATTTCTTCAGCATTGAAATCCATCACAGTGTTTCCATCTTCAATCTTTCCTACGCGAGTAGTTGCCTTGGTATTAAATAAAATTTGCTCTACTAAACTTGTTTTCCCAGCACCTGTAGCACCAACGAATGTAATATTACGAATGTTCTTCATATCGTAATTCTTCATATTACCCCCAATTATATTATTTTCTTAATTTTTTATAAAATTTGTACAAAAAAAATTGGATACAATTTCTTGTCAATAAACTACTTATAAAACAGTGAATTGTAAGGAGTTATTGAAATTTGGCTACGATTGTATAATCCACTTCTGATTTTTTGTCATTGATAAATTGATAATATGAGATATTCACAGAAGCTATATTTCTATTTTTTTAATTATTCGTTTTGTTCGTTGCTATTTCACAATTTTTCCAGAAGAAAATAGCACATTAATTTGCGATTATTTTTCGCAATTTTTTCATAAATAGTGATATCTAATTATAAAACAATTTATAATTGCCCATATAACAGCTTCGGTTCATTAACCTCAAATTATCATTACTTTGCGTTGAACAACATTGATGAATTTGTAAAAAGTCAGAATTAGTTATCTTAAGCAGAGTCGAAGGGTTCTATATTTATTGATTTGCTTAATCTTTCGACTTTGCTCAAGATAACATTATTTAAAGGTTTTATAGTATTTATGAGATCATTAACGATATCAAAGGAGCAATTTTCCACAGGTTTTTTTATGCTTAAATCACTGTCTTTTTGCATATAGTTTTTGATACAATTCCTCATGATAGGTATGTTTTATTTTCTGAGTTCAATAAAATCACTCAAATATCGTGATGTTTTTTTAACATCTATTGCTAATCCTCATTTTTTGCAACAACTCGGAAGAATTTATTTTTTGCTGTTGATAGTTCAACATATTCTGTAGTACTCACAGTACTCTCCATTGTCCAACCGTCTGGAAAAGTAGCTGCTGGATTTGTACATGACCATACTTCATAAGAAGTAGCTCCATCAACAGCAGTCCAACTAAGTACCACACTTACTCCTTCAAGTTCATTTTCTGTAAATATATTTACATTTACAGGAGCATCTAAGGTTGGTTCTGTTGTAGCATGATAATTCTGACCATAAAAATCCTCATCTATAGAAGAATATGATCGGCTGGTAGGTGAAAAGATAAATCCTGCTTTGGAAGGGGTAACTGTACAATCAGAATCCAGTTCAACAGTGAATGTATATACGCCATTTTCATTAGTTACAACCTGTTGATTAGGCTCTCCTGATAAATCTACTGTTACTGATGATGCCCCTGTGATTGTTCCGTGAATAACGAATGACTCATAAATGTAACCGACAAAATCCTGATTCTCCTGATTGCTAGATAAGTTTGGGTATGAACGGCTTGAGGGATTAAAGCGAGTATCTAATTCTTCTACTGGATAAGTAGTATAATTACCAGTCGGAAGATTACTAAATAAATAAAACCCTAGTGAATCTGTCATAATACTTTGGGAGAGAGAACCTCTAAGCCATATGCTTGCAGGAAGTGGGCAGATAGAAATTGTTCCACTGATGCTATATAAAGTAGTAAAAGTTGCGACAAAATCTAGATTATACTGATTTTCACTTAGATTACTAATAGAACGGCTGATAGGATTGAATGTATAACCGTTTAGCGTAGGAGTAATAGTATAATTACCTGTCGGAAGATTTGGAAATGAGTAGTTTCCGCTTGCATCAGTAATGGTATTCAGGGAAGTATCTCCGGTTAAATACACTGGTACAGAAGATGCTCCGCTAATGTTACCTGTAACTGTGTAAGTAGATAGTGTAGCAGTAAAATCTTGTCCGGTCTGATTACTGGTTAAATAATAAGTATACCACATAGGAGAAAAATCATAGCCAACTTTTAATGGAGTAACAGAATAAGTGCCTGCAGAAAGCCCGGAGAAAGAATAATTTCCACTGCCATCAGTAGTTGTAGTTTGAGTTGCATCTCCTGTTAAATTAACTGTTACCGAAGAAGTTCCGGTGATGGTTCCACTGATACTATATGTAGGCGGAGCAGTAGCAACAAAGTTTTGATCAATTTGGTTGCTGGTTAAATTTGTATATGAGCGGTCTATAGGATTAAATGTATACCCCGGAAGTGAGGGAGTAACAGTATAATTTCCTGCAGCAGGAAGTCCTAAAAATAGGTAAAATCCATTACTATCTGTGATAGTTTGCGAAGAAGTAGTGCCGGTTAGATTCACTATCACTTCATTTGCTCCGGTGATTGTTCCGCTAATGAAATGGCTGGGTGAGCCAGTCAATGTCATAAAATTGTAGGTAGAACCATAACCAGTTCCGTCATCATTAGTGGCATACGCTTTGTAATAATAAGTTGTATTGGGAACCAACGGATACATCAAAGATGAAAAGCTTCCTACTCCAGAACCGTCATTTGAGTGTGCTCCACTAATATCAGGATTGAGCGATGTACTCCAACAAACACCTCTAGCAGTAACCGGTGAATTTCCCTCAAATTCTACATACCCACCAGCTGTAGCTGAATAAGAAGTAATGTTATTTGCCGTATAATTTATATATACTTCTGGGATTGTTTGTAAAGGGGGAATATATATCCAATCCTCTTCTCCGTAAGCAGTTCCGGAGGCATTTGTTGCGTAGGCTCTTATATAGTAGTCATTATCAGGGGGTACATCATAAATATCGGAACAGTAAAAACCAATTCCAGAACCGTCATTTGTAACATTGCTATTATTTATATCCGGTTCTTCGAATAATCCCCAGCAAACCCCTCTGGCAATAACATTTTCGCCCCCGTTAGATGTTACTTCGCTATAATTAACATGTATTTCCATTATGTTTTCATAGTCGGAATAAGAGATGTCACCCGTGGTCACCGAAGGCAGTGAAAGAATAGATGGACCAGTATTACTGTCAATTGTGGTAATAGCGAGAGTTTCTGAAGCAAAAATAACTTGGGTAAATAATACAAATAGTAAAGAAATAACTGCAAATTTCCATTTTTTTTTCATTTTATCTCCTTGAAAAGTATTCAAAATATCACATTATTCTACTTCGAATTTATTAATTATTTCCAATTTCGAAATTCTTTAAAAACACTGCCTTTGTCAAGAATTTTTTTGCACTGATAGTCTCCATATCATCGGAGACTGTTCACATCTCATCCCACCTTTTTCAATAAGTTAGCTGCTATAGCTTTG
>JAIORE010000152.1 GCA_021108315.1 Candidatus Cloacimonadota bacterium | reverse complement strand
GGTGCCACCGTTTATTTTGAAAGCATTATCAAAAAATTCATCGGTAGGAATTTTATCATAGATCATAATTATATCTATATCAGAAAATTCTGTAGCCATACCTTTACTTACGGATGCTCCGATCGCAATTGATTTTATTCCTTCTGCTTCAGTGTAGATTTTTGTTACTCTTTTTGCTAATTCTAATAAATATTCAGTACCATTTTTCATTTGTTCCTCGTTTTTTCTTGAAATCCCGAGTCGAGTTTTGAAACAAAATTAATTTAAATAAATAGATTATTTATTATTCCTCAAAACCCGACTCGAGATTTCATCTTTACTTTTAAAATCTGTTTTTCATTTCTAATTTTTCATTTCTAATTCTCAAATCATAGCTTTGAGCAACTATTCGTGTTTCAATGCTTCCACTGGATTTGCCTGAGCAGATTTCATCGTTTGTACACTTACGGTAATTAGGGCGATAAAAAGTGCTAATCCACCAGATGCAATAAAAATCCAAAAGCTGATATTTGTGCGATAAGCGAAATTCTGAAGCCATTTATTCATAGTAAAATAAGCTATCGGACTGGCGATTAGACAAGAAAGAAGAACTAATTTTGTAAAATCCTTAGTAAGTAATCCAATAATCTGTAATATAGAAGCTCCCATAACTTTACGAACCCCAATCTCCTTAGTTCGTTGTTCGGATGTAAAAGCAGCTAATCCGAATAAACCAAGACAAGCGATAAAAATGATAAGAATTGTAAAATAACTAAAAAGAACGATAAGTTTTTCTTCGGCAAGATAGAGCTGATTTAATTGTTCATCCACAAACACAAAACGAATAGGCTCTTCAGGGCAAAAACGACCCCAAGTTTCTGTAATAAAATCAATTGTTTCACGATAATTTTCGTTTCTTAGGCGAACAAAAACCCGCAAATTTTCCCGATAACGATATTGCATATCATCTGTGATAAGCCAAATAATTATAGGATGAATTTCCTGACGCAAAGAACTGGCGTGAAAATCTTTGATTATTCCAATGATATTCGCAAAATTATCAACACCTAAGCTATCGGTGAAAGCTACAACCTTTTTTTCAAGTGGTTTGTTCCAACCGAATTTTTTTACGGCAGTTTCGTTCACCATTGCGGATTGAATCCAAGTATTTTCAATATCTCGGCTAAAATTTCTACCTTCTATTATTTCCATTTCCATTGTCTTAATATAATCAAAATCTATCTGCATAAACTGGCTACTCATCTGTTTGATATCACCTTCATTTGTCTCTGCTCTCACTGGAGAACGATTGAATGTAGTACCGGGAATATTGAACGAAGCAGCCGCTGAAATGACACCTTGATGTGAAACCAGTTCTTGCTTAAAAGTTTGCATCTGTTTTTCAACTTCCTTATTTTGTATACTGATAGCCATCAAATAGTCTTTGTTGAAACCCAATTCTTTATTTTTGGAATACATTAATTGTTTTACTACCACTAAGGTTCCAATGATCATAACAATAGAAATGGTGAATTGAACAATTATCAGAATTTTTCTAAATAATGCTCCCTGTACACCTTTGACGGTTTCTGATTTTAGAGTATGAATCGGTTGAAAATGGGAGAGAAAAAACGCCGGATAAATTCCTGAGAGAATTCCAATAAAAATCCCTAAAAGTAGTGTTCCAATTAGATACTCCAAATTAGTAAAAAGGTTCATTTCTATATTCAAAGATGTGATTTCATTAAATACAGGCAATAATAATTCGGTGAGAACCAGAGAAATTGCAGAAGCGAGTAGTGCCATCAAGACAGATTCCATTAGAAATTGACGTACCAAAGAACTACGATTAGAACCAAAAACTTTACGCAAACCAACTTCCCGACTACGTCTGGCAGAGCGTGCTGTGGCAAGGTTCATATAATTTATACAAGCAATAAGAAGTAGGAAAATAGCAATAATACTGAATACATAAATATTAACGATATCTCCATTCGGAAACATTTCCCAAACTAAGTTAGAATGAAGTCGAATTGATTTTAGAGATTGAAGTGATAATGAGGCGTGTCCATTAATGTTATCATAAGTCTCCTTCATATATGTTTCAAAAAATTCCGGAAATTTTGCTTCCATCAACCAAAAGAAAATAATGATACACGTGCCAACCGTACCATACATTTTCTTCTCCCTGACGGTAAGTGCCAATCCAAGGAACCAGAGCTTCATAAGGAAAATGAGTGCGTCCGGGAAGATTTTTGATTACAGCTGTTACAACAAGGTCAAAAGTATTTTCTATTGAGATAATTTTTTGATAGGGATCCTCATCTCCAAAAATCCTTTTTGCTAAACTTTCAGAAATAATTATAGCATTTTGCTTTGAAAAAGCTTCTTCGGCACTTCCTTCGATAAATTCATTGTGAAACACATTAAAAAATGTAGAATCTACTGCGAATATCTTATCCGATTCAACTGAGTTCTGTTCATAGTAAAGGTTTGCTTTGTGAGTAAATAAACCATTCACTCCGCAGACTCGCGTGCTTTCTAGAATTTCGGGATAGATTTCTTTCATTTTGGGTGAGGTCGGGCGAGGTGCATTACAGTATTTATCTACTTTACCACCCATATTATTGTTGATATTGAGTCTGTAGATATTATCTGAATTATCATAAAATTTATCATAACTAATCTCTGTTTGAATGTATAAAATGATCAAAAGAGAGCAAGTAATTCCAACTGCTAAACCAAGTATATTGAGGATTGAATAAAATTTTTGACGAGTGATATTTCTGATTGCTAAATTTAAATAATTTGTAAACATATTTTTCTCTTTTTTTAAAAACTTGAGCGATAACAAGCCAAGGAGGAAAGATGAAGAACTTGACTTGTTATCGAACTAAGTTATCTATATATAATTTTCCTTTATTAGATAAATGGCCTAATTTATCTTAAGGAAAATCCGGTTTTGCTTCACTGCAAATTTCTTTTTTTTCTTTACTTTTTCTGCTATTAAAAAGCAAATATTGTGCCAAACTCCTGAAAGGGCATTGATCATCAATACTCTGTATTTCTAAGAAAATCATTGCAATTTTTTGTTCGTATACGTACATTGTATGTGCTTAAATGTACGAATTAATTTATTATTTTCAAAGTAGGTTAAAAAGTAGGTAACACTTTATTTTAATATAAATGATTCAGATTTTCATTATTGATTTGGTGTAAATAATCAAACAAGTGTAGTACTTGTTCCTATGCTCTGCGTGGGAACACTGTTTGGGACGTTCTGCGTTCATATTAAACATTAGCGATCTCACTTTGACGCAGAGCGTCATAACAACATTCCAACGCAGAGCATTGGAACGAGATAAAGATAATTGTAACCTGTTCTGTGAAAGATGCCAAAAATTTCTTCCTTTCCTCATTTCAAATCAAAGTTTTAAAAAATTATTCATATTTTAGTGCTTCTACCGGATTGGAATTCGCAGCTTTAAGAATCTTGAAGCTAACTGTGAAAAGAGTAATAAATATCGAAATTAATCCTGCAAAAATAAAAATCATTGGATTCATTGGAGCTCGATAAACAAAGCTTTCCAACCATTTACTCATAAAATAGCGAGATATTGGAAATGCGATCAGATTGGCAATAAATACCCAAAGGATAAATTTCAGAGAAAGTAACCAGACAACTTCTGAAGCTGTAGAACCAACAACTTTGCGAATTCCAATTTCCCGTTTTTTCTGTTCTGTGATAAACGAAACAAGTCCAAATAAACCAAGACAGGAGATAAATATTCCTAATCCGGCAAATATTTTGAACAAAAGCCCGGCAGTAATCTCGGTTTGGTAAGTAGATTGAAATGAATCGCTGAGAAATCGGAACGAAAACGGAGAATCAGGAGCGAATTCATTCCAAATTTTTTTGATATTTTTGGTAATATGTTGAGTATTATTTCCAGAGATTCTGATGAAAAGATAGTGATAATAATCTGGAATATTGGTTATCAAAAGTGGTTCAATTTCATAATTCAATGGTAAAGAATTGAAGTCTTTTACTATCCCGATAATTTCACTTCCATCATCTCCAAGTTGTAATCCCAACGGATCATCAACTTCCATCATTTTCACCGCAGCTTCATTAATAATCACAGCATTTTCGTCGGAAGCCAGCTTCTTTGAGAAATCTCTTCCGCTTATGACCTCTAATTTTACTGTTTTGATAAAATCTTGATCTGCCGAAATAAAGGCAAAAGCCGAACCTTGTTCATTCAAATTTCCTTCCCAACTCATTCCCCTCATAATATTCCAAACTGCATCCGGTCTGCTGGAAGATCTTGTAAGGTCAATAACACCCGGAATCTGCTTACACTTTTGTTTGAAAGTATCAAATTTGCAATCTATATTATCGTTCAATCTCAAATAAATAAGATTTTCTTTATCAAATCCTAAATCCTTTTTTTGCATAAATTTAAGCTGAGAATAGATCACACCTGTTCCGGAAATCAGGAAAACAGCAATAATAAATTGGGAAATGACAATCAGAGTTCGTAATTTAAAACCTTTCTTATTATTATTCAGATTCGATTTAAGAACTTTTACAGGGGAAAATGATGATAGAACAAAAGCCGGATAACTTCCTGATATAATTCCCAAAAATATCAAAAATCCGATAGTGATTAGAACTTCCAGTGGACTAAAAATACTCAGCGACATTTCATTGCCGGAGATTTTCTCAAAAACGGGTAAACTTACTTCCAAAATCAGCAGAGCAACAAAAGAAGAAATTGAAGTGTAGAGTATTGATTCTCCTATAAATTGTCCGATTAGAGATTTTTTACTTGCACCTGAAACCTTTCTCAATCCGACTTCTCTAGCACGTTTACTTGCTTGAGCTGTAGCGAGATTCATAAAATTGAAAACAGCGATAATCAATATTAAAATTGCGATACTGATAAAAATTTGAATATACTTTTGGATCGTGGGATAACCTTCGGGTGAATAGAGATGAATATTCTTTAGTGGTTGAAGTCTTGCTCCCGATTGATCTTCAATATTTGTTTTCATCAGTTGATCCGTTTTTCCTTCAATTACGGATATATCGTTGTTTTCTGCAACAAGAACAAATGTTTGCAGCCAATGATCATACCAGTTTTCACGATCTTCCGCAGGAACTACCGCATCAATATTTATTATGAAATTGAATCTATATTCACTGAATTTTGAAATGTTTTCGAAAACAGCTGAAACCGTTCTTTCTGCTCTGTTATTGAACAAAAGTGTTTTCCCAACAGGGTCAGTATTACCGAAATATTTTTCTGCCATTGCTTCCGAAATCGCAACAGAATTATTATCCGTGAGTGCTTTAGCGGGATTTCCGGTGATGAAATTGATAGAGAAAATGTTAAATATTGAGGGTGAAGCGAAGCAGATATTACTTTCTCGATTTACGTCTCCGGTACTTTTGATATTACTCGATTTAAGGGTAAGATGAACTGCATCTAATATTTCGGGAATCGTTTCTATGGCTTCATTTTTCAATGGATAAGGAGTTGAAATATTTACATTTGTTTCACCTTTCATTGTATATTTTTTGTTTGCTCTGAATATTCTTTCGGAGTTTGAATTATGCGATTCAAAACTCAAATGGGTTTTTGCCACCATAAAAATTATCAAAACGCAAGAAATTCCTATTGCTAATCCCAAAATATTGATAATAGAATATGTTTTGTTACGGATGATATTTCTATAAGCAATTTTCAAATAATTTTTAAACATAATGTCTCCTGCGGAGGGGAGAATGGAAGAAGGGAGAAATGGAGAAAGGGAAAAAATGGAAGAGTGGAAAATAAAAGATTGATAACTGATTTTTTGTTTTCTCTTTTTCTTCCGTTCTCCCTTTTTTTCTTCATATCCTTCATCATTGGATATTCCGTGTTAGATATTGGATATTGATTTATTTTCTTCCCTTTCTCCATTTCTCCTTTTTCCCTTTTTCCCTTTTTCCTTTCTTTTTGAGCTACTGCTTTCCATTTCTAATTTCTAATTTAAAATTTATCATTCTCAAACAGGATGAGCTTCGCAGGTCTCCACTTTGTTCCGGCTGTTTGAGTTACTATTCATACTTCAATGCTTCTACAGGATTGGAATTCGCAGCATTAAAGCATTTTGACAATATTGTGATTATCGAAACACACAAAATAATAATAATTGCCAATAACAAAGGAAAGAAGGTTAATTCTACTTTATAGGCAAAATTATTAAGCCAGTATTTCATTGAATACCAGAATATTGGAAATGAGATCACTACTGTAAACATTATCAAGCTCACAAATTTAATAGAAAAGTAACTAACTATTCCTGAAATTGAACTTCCTAAAACCTTTCTGATACCTATTTCTTTTGTTTTAGCTTCAATATAAAATGAAACAAAACCGAATAAGCCGATCAAAGCTATGCAAATTCCTAACATCGCGATAATATTGATCATTCTTGAAACCTGAATTTCGTATTTATACTGCATATCAAAATCTTCATCAAGAAATGAATAGGAATAAGGAGTTTCAGGATACAATTCTTCCCATTTTTTTTTGATAATAGATAGAGTTTCTTTTAGATCTTTGGAAGTTATATTTAAGGTGAGTGTACTGAATAATGAATTTTCAATATCTAAAACAAGTGGTTCAACAGCGTCTTGCATTCCCTTAAAATGAAAATCTTTTACAACTCCGATTATTGATTTGGTTTTTCGATGATAATGAGAGAGGAAATTTTTTCCAATCGCTTCTGCAGGAGAATTGAAACCCAGAAGTTTTACTCCTGCTTCATTTATGATGTATCCTCCGGCAATATCAGATTTATTTTCAAATTTTCTTCCGGCAATAAGTTTAATTTTGAATTCTTCAATAAAATCCATATCACAAGTAAGAACTCTAAACCACTTTGATTCAGCCTGATCTTCAGGAATTTCCGTACTTGTCAGATAATATCCACCTTTCATACTCCCTGGAACTCCAGAAGTAACAGTTGCTCCTGAGATATCAGGATTTGAAGTAAATTCTGCTTTAATATTTTCGTAATCTGTTCTCAATTTACTCAAATTACTTTTGAAAGGAATCACTATTTTATGATCTTTATCAAATCCCAAAGAACTTCCTCGCATAAAATTAAGTTGTTGATAAATAACGAAAGAGGAAGCAATGAGAACAAGAATAATTGTAAATTGAGAAACAATTAGAATTCTTTGAAAAACAACTCCTTTGGTCCCTGGTAAAAATCCACCCTTGATAATATTACTTGATTTGAAACTACTGAGAATCAAAGCATTATATCCACCTGAAATAAAAGTGATTATGAGAAACAGCCCAATCATACTCAAGAAAACAGGAATTTGCAACAATCCAAAAGTATTTAGTTTTACACCGGAAATATTACTAAAAAGCGGTAAAAATAATTCAACGAGACATAATCCAAAAACGAATGAAATTGCTGTTACTATTCCCGATTCTGTAAAACTTTGCAAGGCTAACTGAGTTTTGTTTGCCCCAATTATTTTTCTGATTCCAGCTTGCTTTATATTACGAGTTGCAATAGAAATTGAGATATTAATAAAATTCAAGCAACCGATCAGCAAAACAACAAAGGCGATTATTGAATATATTTTGATATAATAGTTGTTAATAGCTGGTCTGATCTTGTATTTCACATTTTTATCTTTATGAATATTCGTTATTGGTTGTAAATAAAACTCGCTTTTATTCCACTCTCTTCCGGTTCTTTTTTGATAAGCTTCATAATATATACCTTTTACTGATTCAAGACTTGTAAGTATAACACTCATATCTGCATTTGGAATTGTTTTTATGAAAGAATATTTGTGGTGCATATCCATAAAATGTTCATCTATCCACGGAAGATGTTTTTTCATTGTTTCCATACTCAGCAACATATTTATCGGACAGTGAGTATTCGAGGGAGAATCTTCTATAACTGCACAAACAATAAAATTTTCCTGAACAACAGGGCAGTAATAATCATAATCTATTTCAATATTCAAAGATTTTCCGATAGGATCTTCTTCTCCAAAGAATTTAGTTGCCATAGATCTATTAATAATAACTGTATTGGGTTCAGTTAATGATGTTTGAGGTGAACCTTTTAAAAAATTGAAAGTAAAAATATCTAAAATTTCAGGGTCGGCAAAATAGATGTCAGTTTCAAAAAAATGTGTATTTTCTGTTTTGATCAATACATTGAGACTATTTTCAAAAGGAGGAATCAAGCGAGCCATTTTCTCAATCTGAGTAGTTTCTGATAACATCGGAATTACGGGTCCCGGAGTGGAATTTGAAAAGAAATTTCCCACAAATGATTCTCTATAAAATTCTATTCGATAAATTCTTTCGTGATCCTTATGAAAGGTGTCATAATTTAATTCATTATGAACATAATTAAATATTGTGATACAACACGCAATTCCCAATGCTAAACCAAGTACATTTATCAAAGAATATATTTTGTGTTTCATTAAATGACGAAAAGTTAGGGTAATATAATTTTTTAGCATAATGTCTCCTGCGGAGGGGAGAAAAGGAAAAACGGAGGAACGGAAAAATGGAAGAATTGTAAGTAAAAAAACCGGATAATTGTTTTTTTTAGTATTCGATTTTTCTTATTTTCTCTTATCATTTTTCTTTCTCTTTTTTTTTTCTTCATACCCTTCATCATTTGATATTCCGTGTTGGATATTGGATATTGATTTATTTTCTTCCCTTTCTCCATTTCTCCTTTTTCCCTTTTTCCTTTCTTTTTGAGTTACTGTTTTCCATTTCTAATTTAAAATTTATCATTTATCATTCTCAAACAAGGTTGTTTGAGCTACTATTCATACTTCAAAGCTTTCACCGGATTTGAATTTGCAGCTTTATATGTATGGAAAAAAACTGTAATAATTGAGATCAGCAATGCAGATAAACCAGCATAAATAAATGGAATAGCAGAAAGCTGAGTTCTAAAAGCATAATTTTGGAGCCATTTATCCATCGCAAACCAAGCCAAGGGCCAAGCAATGATATTTGCAAAAAGTACCCATTTTGTAAAATCTCTTATGAGAAGTATAACAATGCCACTTGCAGAAGCTCCCATCACTTTTCTAACACCTATCTCCTTTGTTCTTCGATCTACAACAAACATAGACAAACCAAATAATCCTAAACCGGATATGAATACTGCGAGTATTGTAAATATTTTGAATAAACTACCTATATTAGTTTCAAATTCATAAAGTTTGTCAAAATCCTGATCCATAAATTTATAATCAAAAGGAAATTGGGTTACAAAACGATTCCAAGTATTTTCAACTTCATCAATAAGTTGAGGAATGTTCTCCGTATCAATCCGAATAAGAATATACGAAAAATAATTGGGGAAATTGGTAAGAATTAGTGGATCTACCGGCTGAGATAGAGATTGAAAATTAAAATCTTTTACAACTCCGATGATCTTTCCTTTCCTACCCCACATATCAAATGGTTTTCCAATTGGATCATTTTTGTACCCAATCCGTTCAATTGCAGTTTCATTGAGAATATAGTTCGCTTCATCATTTGTGAATTCTCGGGAATATCCTCTTCCAGCAACTAATTCCATTTTACAAGTTTTAAAATACTCATAATCAATCCCTACAAATGAGAAAATCGGGTCTTCTTCCTCTGCTTTTCCTTCCCAATCTAATCCGCTGGCAACAAAACCAATATTTGTTAGAATGCTGGAAGATCGTGTAATATTTTCAATCCCCGGGATTTTTGCTAATTCAGCTCTAAATTCAGGAAATTTCTCATTCAATTCTCCCTTAATCGGCAAATACATTAGATTATCTTTATTGAAACCCAGATTATGTTTTTTCATAAAATTCATTTGTTTGAATACAATTAATGTACTGATAATCAAAATAATGGAAAGTGAAAATTGGATAACAACCAGAGTATATCGAAAAAAACTGCCTTTCTTTCCTTTACTGAAAACACCTTTTAGTACGGTGATCGGATTAAATCCCGAAAGAAACAAAGCCGGATAACTTCCTGCAAAAAGACCCGTAAAAAGAGTTATTCCTACAAATCCTAATATTAGTTTATAATCTCCTACAATATTCAATGATGAATTGATATGAGCAAATCGTTCAAAAGAGGTGATAATAATCTCTGAAGCCGCAATTGCGATAATCATTGCCAGAGCTGCTTGTAAAATAGATTCGAAAAAGAATTGCCTGATCAATTGTCCTCTTTGAGCACCGGATACTTTTCGTAATCCTACTTCTTTAGCACGTAAAGATGAACGAGCAGTAGAAAGATTCATAAAATTAATACAGGCTATGATGAGAACGATAAGTCCAATAATCATAAAGATATAAAGATATTGAACAGCTCCACCACCATCCAGATCATATAAATGAATTTTAGAAAGAGGCTGTAACCATAAAAAACAATCATTTTCTTCGGTGCTTAATTCGCTGGGAACTCCCCATATTTTTTCTCCGAGCTCTTTCTCATCTATATCGGGTTCTGTCATAATAAATGTTTCACCACTGATATTGCCCCAACGTCCCAAAAATTCTAATTCCAATTCTTTAAATAAATTCACCGACATCAAAAAATCATAATTATAAGTAGCATTCTCAGGAAAATCTTCAATGACACCAGATATTTTGTAATCTCGTGAATCATTTCTCCGAATTATTTCTCCAAGAGGATTTTTTTCTCCAAAATATTTCTTTGCCATTTTCTGAGTAAGTACTATCGAGTATGGATCATTCAGCATCGTACTTATATTTCCACTTATAGGTTGAATCGAAAACATTTCCAGAAAATCGTTATCTGTATATACCAGATTGCTTTCCGAAATTTTTTTATTATCATAAACCATTAAACCCGTTGTTTGATAAAAATGACAATGATGAGAGATTTCCGGAAAACGTTCCTTTAGGGTCGGTCCGGTTGGCTCAGGAGATGCAGCATATCTTTTGGTTTCTTCTGAAAGTTGAAATTCTGTATTTACTCGATACAGTCTTTCAAAATTTGGCAAAAATTTATCATAATTAAGTTCATACCGACACCATAACAAAATTATTAGGCAAACTGTCATTGCAATTGCCAAACCTAAAATATTTATCATTGAATATGCCTTATTTCTTAACATATTTCGGAAAGCTGTTTTTAAATAATTTTTAAACATAAAATCTCCTGCGGAGGGGAAAACGGAGAAAGGGAAAAAATGGAAAAATGGAAGAGTGGAAAATAAAAGATTGATAACTGATTTTTTTTGTTCGATTTTTCCTAATTTTTCTTATCATTTTGTTTTCTCCGTTCTTCCGTTCTCCTTTTCTCCCTTCTTCCCTTTCTTCCGAAATTCAATCTTTCATCAATAATATTTTATTAGAAGCTATAATTTCATTCTTACTTTTTAAAACTGATAAATATATTCCACTACTTACTTTTTCCCCAAAATCTGTTTTACAATCCCAAGCTGAAATTTTATCCACAGATTCTTTTTTTGATATTTGTATAGACTTAATTTTTTGCCCCTTCATATTATAGATTTCAATTATGGAGTTTTTGATTTCACTTGAAAGATCAAATGAGAAAGAAATATTAGAATTTCTTTCTGAATTTAGTTTGAAAGGATTTGGATAAGATGAAAAATTTGTTACTAACGGTTTTTCGATCGTATTTTCGTTTTCAGAAGCAACATCCAATGGGATGAATAATACTATATTTTCATAAAATAGTGGAATTGCCAATACATCATCACTTTGGCGAATAAAAATATCGGCAGGATCTTCTACATTCGAAACAACAAGCTCTGTATTACTATTGATATTATTTCCATCAAAACGATAGATTGAATCGGTATGCCAAGATGAAACGTAGATATTTCCAGCAGAATCTCTGGCAAAACCATCCAAAGAATAAATATTGGGATACAAAAGAACTTCTGTTTCAGCAGTTTCTACATTAATTCCCAATATCACAGAAGTTGTTTGATTATGAGCAGCTGCAATCATCCTATTATTCTCTTCATCAAATATTAATCCGTTGGGAGCAAAAATATCATAATCAATCAACCACTCATAAGTATAATTTTCAACATCAACTTTGAAAATATTGTTATCCCAATAATCTGAGACAAATAAGTTACCTTCCGAATCAAAATCCAGATCGTTCAAAAGTACTGCTTCGGGTATAAAAACTATAGCGATAAGATACGCTCCGGCAAGATCAAAAATTGCCAAACCATCATCAGAAGCAGCATAAAGTTTATCATCTTTCACTTTCAAACCTCTCGTTGATGAAAGGATATCCGAAAAAATAGTTTGATTGTTTTCTGAATCAATCGCAATAATTTCACCGGACCCGTGATTTGAAACCAACCACTGCTGATTAATATGATCCCATTCCACACTCTCGGGATTATTTAATAATTGCCCTGAAAGATTTACAAATGTACAAACACTTACCAAAAGAAATATAATAAATTTCATTTTCTGCTCCTGGTATCTTTTTTTAAAATTTCACGATTCTTCAGCTAACGATGTTAATTTTTTTTATTCTTTAACCTTGTCTTGCAAAAATTGTGCCGAATAAAAATATCAATAGAATTGCTTTACAAAAGAGATTCTTAGCACATACAATCAATCCTTATGTACGTATGCGTACAACATATGTGCGTATCTGAGCAGAATATAATGATCTGGTTGAAAATTATTTTCAAATATTTATAAATCCTAATCCTGATGAACTGGAAATGATGAAACCACAACACATACGGTTAAATAAAAAACTTCATCTCATTAACCACAAACTTAAGTTTGTGGTTAATATTAGGCTATAAATTATTAACCGTTTCAACGGTTTCAGACATTTCTGAATAATAAAAATAAGACAAAGGGAGAATTTACATCAAAAGAATACAGGGAAACATATGGGTAGGCACTTAATTATTGTATTCAAGTTCCAGAGTATCTAAAAAATATTTTGCCAAATTATACACGAATATTAATTGTACTCTCATAATTTCAGGAAGTAAAAAAAATGAAAATAAAGAGATTCATTTTAGCAATTATAGTGATAATGATATTTTCAAGCTGTAGTCTTGTTTTTTATTCGGAGCATATTCATACCGATCTTCGGTCTAATCAGTCCGGAAAAATCGGTTATGAAAATTCATTCGTAGTTTTCCCAATCAGAAAAGTCAATTTTGAACCACCTAATGGTTGTATGGGACCCCAATCTTCCCTTTCTTCGGAAGATATTGAATTTCGTTGGAACGAAAAGATTGAGAAGCATTTATTAGAAAACTATTCTAAACAGAAATGGACATTTATTGAAAAAAATGATGCAATGCTGAAAGATAAAAAAACCTCTTTTGCAAAAATCAAAATGCTATGTGAAGAAGCCAGTGTCGTATCAAAAATTCAAAGTATGGAAAAACCTGTTCATATGTTTCAAAAGCTTCCTACTGATGAAGAAATGATGGAACTTCTAAAAAATTATTCCCAAAAATTTGAAGCTAAATATGCAATTATTTTTATTGATCCTTCATTAGTAGGTGATGTCCAAACCACCTCAACTTATTCAGCTAACGGTGGGTTTTCACAATCTTCCCAAACGTTTTATACGACTCAATTTGAAATACAATTATGGAATTGTGATATCGGACAACTTTTGTATAATTCCGGTGTTCATCAAAGACAAGGCGGGTTTTGTATATTTGTATCTCCTGAAGATGCAGCTATTTCCAATTCTTCAACCGATTTTACTTCGAGACTATCAATGGTTGTTGAAACTGCAATTGCAAATAAACGATAGATGATTTTTCGCTTTTTTCTGATTGCTGTTATTCTACTGCTTTGTACACATTTGGAGTGTAAGAACTCGAATTTAGATTATGGTAGTGGGAATAACAGCTTTTTGAATTTTTATCAAAAATGGATTTCTCCAATCAAGGGTGGTGACACTTGTCCAATGCATCCGTCTTGCTCTCAATATGCAAAAATATCATTTGAAACAAACAGCTTCTTTGCAGGTTATATTAATACTTTTTCCAGATTAATAGAATGTGGCAGAGATCGTCATCTCTATTTTAAAATTTTGGATGATAATAAGATAAAATCTTTAGATTTACCTGAAAATTTTGAACCTCAATTTGTTGAATTGCCTGATACTACATTTATTCCGGTAATTGAAAACTTTTCTGAAATAGCTGATTCTCTAATGAACAATTCTTATTACAATCTGGCAGAAAAATATTATCTAATAGAGTATTTTCAGCAAAGAAATATCCGAAAGAAAAAAAAATTACTTTTGAAATACTTTAAAACTTGTTTTTATACAAAAAATGCATCTCAATACTATCCTGAATTTATGAAATATAGATCATTATATAAGAATGATGCAGATTTCAATGCAAAACTCAAGTTATTAACAGGGGCAAAATTGTATCATAGTAATGAATTCGGAAAATGTTATCAGATATTATCTTATGAAAAGTTTACAGATTCAAAAGAAGAGCAAATTAGAAAAAAAATGGTGCTTGCATCAGCGATTAGTGAACATAATTGGTCAACATTAGATTATGAATTAAAACAAGACTCTGAGCTTTTCAGTTTTAGTGAATTTAATATTTCAGGTTACAATCAGCAAATTGATAATATTCCCTTCAAAAATCCGAAAAAAGCGTATTGGATGTCTTTGGTAATTCCGGGTTCAGGACATTTTTATGCAGGAAGGAAATCTACCGGTTTTGCTGCTTTTGTTTTAAATGGTCTCTGGATGTGGTCTGCTTATGAACTTTTTGATAAAGAAATTTATTCAGCCGGAACTACTGTTAGTTTTATTTGTTTAGGTTGGTATTTGGGAGCTGCCAAAGGTGCCTCGAAATCTGTTCGTAAATACAATGAATTACAGGAACAGCAACTTGCAAAAAGATTTTTAGGAGATTTTAAAATTTATGATCTATTCGAATCAATAGCAATAGATTAACCATATAAATAGGTGATAAAATAGAGAAATGGAAGAACGGAAAAGCGGAAGAATGGAAAATATAATTACAATAAGTAAACCTCCAGTTCTACTGGAGGACTCTTAAAGTTTGACTTT
>JAIORE010000219.1 GCA_021108315.1 Candidatus Cloacimonadota bacterium | reverse complement strand
TATAAAAAATAGGCAAAAATCTCTTACGGGAGAGATGGGTTTAAAATGGCATTTTTATAAAGTGTTACCTACTTTTAAGGGTTTATGAAAGATGCCATAAAATTTCTCTTTTTCATAATTTCTCCATTTTAATTTTTTTTGTAATAAAAATTTATCAGATATTTTTATCAAGTTTTTTTATAAATTATCTATCAAAACATAGTTTCATATCTATCATTAGATGAATCCTTCAATATTTTCAGAATACTATACTTCACTTCAAAGATTTGCAATTGTCACCAATTTACTCAAGAATTGGTATATTTTATAAATTTTCGAAACTAATCAATGCCATACTTAATTTTGGTTTATAAAAAAGGGAAAAATCAAAATTTATGCTCTTCCTCAGAGATAGAAGTAAAATAAGCCCCCGAAATTATCAAAATTGCCGAGTAAATCAAATTCCAAGTAAATGGTTCGGAAAGAAAAATGATTCCGGTAGAAATACTAACCACTGGAATAAATAAAATCAGATTTGAAATAATCTTTACACCGATTTTTTTGATAGCTATATTCCAAAAATAGTAACCCAGATATGAACAGATAACTGATAGAAAGAGCAAATGCATAATGACATTTAACTCCCAATTGATACTAACAATACTCTTTAGATCGAATATTATCAAGGGAATTAAAAAGATTATTGCATACAAAAAAATCTTACGGATAATGAAACTGGCAGAATATTTATTCATTAAAGTTTTATAAATAAATGAATATGAAATCCACATAATAACTGAGCCGAAAACTAAAATATCGCCTTTTAAGTGAATCGAAGAATGTATAATATCTTTATAAAACAGTAAAAATGAACCGGTCAAACTAAGAATTATTCCAATCCAGTTTTGAGTTACTAATTTTTTCTTATAAAAAAAATAAGCAGTAAGCAGGGTGAATAAGGGAATTGTAGCTGTAATCAGTGAAGTATTGGCAACTGTAGTATATTTCAAACCGATGTTCTCAAAAAAATAGAATAAACTGATGCCGGTTACAGCAAGAAAGCTAAAATATTTCTGATCTCCTTTTTTAATGTGCTCAGTTGATCTTTTTTGAAATATCAAAATGACAAGCCAAGCAATGAAAAATCTGAAAAAAGTGATAATGTTCGGAGTAAAACCATTTCCTAATAAAACTTTCGTAGAAACCAATGAAATTCCCCAAACAAAAATTGCGAAACAAGCTAATATATAATATTTAAAATTCTTCTTCATTCTAATCCAAATCTTAAAATCTCGAGTCGAGTTTTAAATAGGTGATTAATCTTTTGCAAACTAATAATAAAGGCTTTTAATAATCATATTTATCATAATTCACAAAACCCGACTCGGGATTTTTTATTTATTTTTCGATAATAATTGTAACAGGTCCATCATTTTCAGATTTTATTTTCATATCAGCTCCAAAAATCCCTGTTTTTGGTTGAATACCATCTATTGCTAATTGTTCGGCAAATTCTACGTAAAGCTTTTCTGCCATTTCCGGTTTGGCAGCATCAATAAAATCCGGTCTTCTTCCTCTTGAAGTATTTGCATAAAGCGTGAATTGGGAAACGAGAAGGATTTCACCTTTAATATCCTTTACGGAAAGATTCATTTTCCCATTATCACCAGCAAAAATACGAAGATTACATATTTTATTGGAAAGCCATTCAATCTCATTTGTAGAATCGTTTTTTCCAATTCCAAGAAAAACTAATAACCCTTTTTCAATTGAGGAAATCAATTTCCCATCAATTCTTAATTCAGCGAAATTTACTCTTTGTAATACTATTTTCATATTTTAACCAAGAAATTGGCCACAGACTTACACGGACCTAAAAAAGAAAAAAATGAAACCACAAATTAACTCGAATTAACACGAAGAAAAAAATATTTAACCGCAAAGACGCTAAGGGCGGAAAGCATTTAAAATTTATAATTCATTATTGCTCTCTGTGGTAAATTTTTTGTTTGTATTGTTTGTTTTGTTCGTTGCTAATAGCTTTTGATTTTAATAATTCTCAGGAAACATATATCTTTCTACTATTTCGATTACAATATGTAAAATAAGCATATGCAACTCCTGAATCCTATCGGAAAAATCTCCGGGAATAATAATCTCGTGAACACAACTATTCTTTAATTTTCCACCAGTTTTCCCGAGAAAAGAAATTGTTTTAAGCTTATTTTGTTTTGCTTTTTGTACTGCTTCAATGATATTTCCTGAATTTCCACTGGTTGATAAAACAATGAGAATATCGTTTTTTTTTCCAAAAGCTTCAATTCCTCTTGAGAAGATTTTTGAAAAACCGAAATCATTTGCCACACAAGTGATATGTGATGAATCTGTTAAAGCAATTACCGGTAAAGCAGCTCTTTTTTTTCTGAAATTCCCAGTGAATTCCTCTGCGAAATGCATTGCATCAGCAGCACTTCCGCCGTTTCCACAGATTATTACTTTATTTCCATTCTTAAAGCATTTTGTGATTTCTTGTGAGATTTTATCAATTTTTTGGAGATTTTCCTTTTCTTTGAGAAAATTCGATAATGTTTCTTTTGCCTTATTTAATGCTGAGAAAATATTTTCTATCATTTCCAGTCCTTTTTTTATTCTTGTTTATTCTTGTTCCTAAGCTTTTGCTTTGGAACACACTAACTCAAGAAGCTTCTGCTTCGTCTTGAATTCGCTAAGCAGGGGCTTAGCATTTTATTTTATTCCCAAGCAGGGGCTTGGGAACAAGAGTCAAATTTCACTTTTTTTTATTTTTCGATTTCAACAATAGTAAAAGAAGTATCAAGATCAAATTTTTCTGAACTATATTTTACGGTATTTCGTTCGGCAATTTCTTTAAAGCTAGAAAATGCTTTAGTTTCCATAGCATATTCTCCTAAAGAACAACCAAAATCATTAATAATATTCTGTAAGTAAATTGTATCAATTCTATAATTTCCAACTGAATTAGAATAATTGTCCATAAAATCTTTTACTTTTTCCACATTGTTCCCAATGTAACAAGCATTTTCAATATACTCAAAACATTCTTCATTATGGATATAGGCACTATATCCAATAATTGTCTTAAAATCTTGATGCTGCATAATAATATTATGGATAAATCCGATGAATCATTCGTGGAAATGGTATTACTTCCCGAATATGACGCACGCCGCTCATCCATTGAATCAAACGTTCCAAACCAATTCCGAAACCACTATGAGGAACAGAACCAAATTTTCTCAGATCAAGAAACCATTGATAATCCTTAATGTCATAATTTTCTTTTTTTATCCGTTCCAAAAGTAGATCGTGATCATCTTCTCTTTGTGAACCTCCGATAATTTCTCCAAAACCTTCTGGAGCTATCATATCAGAACCCAAAACAATATTTTCGTCATCAGGATCGCGTTTCATATAAAACGATTTGATCTCTTTGGGCCAACGATCAATAAAAAGTGGAACATCACTATCTGCGGTGAGCAATTCTTCTTCGGCAGCACCAAAATCATCACCATAACCTATCTCTACACCTTTTGATTTTAGTAAATCTATAGCTTCTCTATGAGACATTTTTTTGAAGGGTGCATCAGCTTTTTGCAACTGCTCAATATCTCTTTCCAAAATTTCCAGTTCTTTTCTATTTTTATTGATCACAGTTTGAATTACAAACCTTATCAAATTTTCTTGAATTTCCATATTTTCTGCGTGTTCTACAAAAGCAGCTTCCGCATCCATCATCCAAAATTCTGTAAGATGCTTTCTCGTTTTAGATTTTTCTGCTCGAAATACAGGTCCAAAATCATAAACTCGTCCTAAACTCATAATTCCGGCTTCAAGATATAATTGACCGGATTGTGATAGATAAGCATTGCCTTGATCAAAATAGGGAACTTCGAATAAAGTTGTAGTTCCTTCGGATGCATTTGGTGTAAGAATCGGAGAATCAAATCTATAAAAGTCATTATCATTCAGATAGTTACAAATCGCAAAGTAAATTGTATGACGAATTTTCATTAAAGCATTTTGTTTGGGTGATCTCAACCAAAGATGGCGATGTGAAAGTAGAAAATCAGGTCCGTGTTCTTTTTTGGAAATTGGAAATTCTGGAGCGAGATCAACGATATTAATATCGGTAAGCTGGAATTCAAAAACTCCCTCGTTTTTAGGATGTTTATTGGGAATTCCTATCAATTCAACTGATGATTCGATTGTAAGTTTTTTTACAATATCAAATTTTTCTTCACCTAATTCTGGCTTGAAAGCAACCGCTTGAATATGTCCTGATCCGTCTCGAAAGATTATGAAACGCAATTTACTACTAGCCTTGCGATAATTACGAATCCAACCCTGTAATTTAACTTCGTTTCCTATGTGTTTCTCAATATCTTTTATTAAAATTTTTTCCATATTGAACTCCCTTATTTATTTTATATTTCAAAATTGAATTTTTGTCTGTTTGTTTATTTGATTTCCGTTACTAATCCGGTTATTCCCTAATTCTATGAATCCAAATTCTGACATTTCTTCTTTTTTATTATTTTTTATCAGTCTTTATCCGTGATAATCAGTGGCTAATATTTTTTCTTTTCTCTGTGCTCTCTGTGTTCTCTGTGGTAAAATCTTTTTTGTTTCTTTTCTTGATTGCAACTAATTTATCTTGTTTACAATTTCAACAGCAACTTCAAGAGCTTTGAGACCAGCCAAACCATCAACAATCGGTTTTTTATTATGTTCAGCCGAATATACAAACGATTCCAATTCAGTAGTTAGAGCATCTTTTTTTTCATTATTCCCATCATAAAGAGTAACATCAACGACATCTTCCTTTTTAATATTTTCGTAATCTCCTTTCAAAATCTTGGGTAATACCTTATAAAGATGTTTTGATTTTTTAATCATCTTAACTTTTTTATCTTTGAAATCCATAGAAAAGTAGGCATTTTTTTGAAAAATCCGCAGTTTTCGAGAACGTTTATCAGAAATTCTACTTGCTGTGATATTTGCTACTGCTCCGTTTTCAAATTCAATTCGAGCATTGGCAATATCAATACTTTTGGTTATGACTCCAGAACCGCTGGCACGAATCTCTTTAACTTCACTTTTCACGAAAGCCAAAATAAAATCTATATCGTGAATCATCAATTCCAATACAACCGGAATATCTGTTCCGCGAGGTGTAAATGGAGCAATTCTATGACATTCTATGAATTTTGGGTCCTTTATCTTGTCAGCAATTTGCATCACAATAGGATTAAAGCGTTCTATGTGACCAACTTGAATTTGAACATTGTTTAATTTTGCCAATGTCAATAACTCTTCTGCTTCTTTTACGGTGGAAGTAATAGGCTTTTCAATAAATACGTGAATTCCGGATTCAATTGCTTTTTTAGCTAAATCATAATGTGAAATAGTAGTAACAACTATAGCTAAAGCATCAATTTGAGATAAAAGAGATTCAATATCATTAAAATATTTACTGCCAATCCTATTTGCGATTTCAGAAGCTCTTTTCATATTTTTATCAAAAATTCCAACAAAGTTACATATAGGACAATTCTGTAAAATACGAGCATGATTTTGCCCGAATTGACCAACTCCTGCAATACCGATATTTATCATAATAAACTCCTATAATTCTGAAAACCAAAAAGATGAAACCACATATTAACTCGAACGAAAAAACAAATTAATGAAATTGTTTTGTATTAAAGATAATTTTTCTAGCCAAACCCATATATTATTTTGTATTATTTTCATAATAAAACCAAT
Source organism: Candidatus Cloacimonadota bacterium (assembly GCA_021108315.1). Lineage (GTDB taxonomy): Bacteria > Cloacimonadota > Cloacimonadia > Cloacimonadales > TCS61 > JAIORE01. Next base: position 9,580 of record JAIORE010000219.1, on the reverse strand, counting down.
ATAATTTTGAAAAAAACCTCGTTACTGTATTTTTTTCAATAAGTTAAATGTCAAGCAAAGAAAATCAATCTTGACATCTACTTGTTTAATTTTCTTTTCGGGAAAAAATAGAGAAAAAAAGAGAGGTAAATTATGGAAAGATTAGAATTGATCGAAAAATTGACAAAAGCATCTGGAATTTCTGGCTACGAATCACCAATTAGAGAGATTATGATTGAAGAACTAGGAAAATTAACCGATTATGAAACAGATAAAATGGGATCTATCCATTTTTTATTCAAAGGAAAAGAAAATGCACCAAAAATATTGTGTTTAGCTCATCAGGATGAAGTTGGCTTTATCGTTGCAGATATTTTACATGATGGTTTTCTCAAAATGCAGGCAATTGGTGGTTGGGATGTGAATACACTGCTTTCTTCACCTCTAGAAGTAATAAATAAAAAAGGTGAAAAATTTCCCGGAATAATTGGTTCTATTCCTGTTCATTTTTTGAAGGATACTCAGCAAAAATTAAATATTGAATCTCTTTTTGTAGATATTGGAGCAATAGATAGGGAAGATGTTATGAAGAATTTTGGTATTCAATTGGGCGATCAAATAGTTCCGGTAACAAATTATCATTATTCAAGTAAGAATAAGCGAATATTTTCAAAAGCATTTGATGATCGAATTGGAATAACTTCTGTAATTGAACTTGGGAAAAGATTAGCAAATAGAGAAATGAATAATTCTGTCTATTGTAGTGGAAGTGTGCAAGAGGAAGTAGGAACTCGTGGGGCTAGAGTTATTGCAAATTATATTCAAGCTGATTTAGCAATTATTTTAGAAGGAGCTCCGGCAGATGATATTCCAGGGCTTCCCGGAAATTCCCAAACAGCAGTTGGAAAGGGAGTCCATATCAGATTATTTGATCCAACTATGATAGTAAAATCTTCATTGAAAAATTTCATTGTAGAAACAGCTGAGAAAAATTCTATTCCGTATCAACTCACAGTTCGTCGTCGTGGAGGAACTGATGGAATGCAGATTCATACCGCAAATTATGGAATTCCAACAATCGTGATGGGTGTTCCGGTTCGCTATGCACATAGTCATAATGGAATGATTAGCCTTGATGATTTTGATAATCTGGTAAATCTTCTTGAGCAAGTTGTGCTAAATTACAAAGCTTAAGGGATTTTTTGCAACGAACGAAACTAACAAAACGAACAACAAAAGAATTTACCGCAGAGAACACAGAGGGCACAGAGAAAGGACAGTCAGAATTTAGATTCATAAGATTATGAGATGATAGGATTAATTACAGAAATCAAAAGAATAAACAGACAAATCTTCAATTTTCAATATTAAATAAATAGGGAGTTTAATAATAATAGCTTTAGAGAAGGAAATTGTGAATAGAATTCATTCTCTTCCCAGTGTATATTTAAAAGAGATTTTGGATTTTATTGATTTTATGAAGGCAAAATATAATAAAATTTCTGATACGGAATTACTTATGAGTATTCAGGGAATGTCTGAGGGCATTGCAGAAAGTAGAAAAGAAAATGTAGAAGATTGTAAAACTTTAGAAGATATTGGCTGGAACAATGTATATTAGTGAAATCAAGAAAGTAGATTGGAGGTATTAATATTAACAAAATCGTAATTCAAACAGATTTTCGAATTGAATTATTATCATCTGTAATTTTTCTTTCAGATTTAAAAAATTCAATAAACATAAAGCTGTCACAATTTTTCCTGAAATCTGGGAAAAAGGTTTGAGATGGGAGGGAGTTCCTCAAGCAGCACTTCATTTAAATAATGATTTAACAGAAAGGTTTCTTTTTTCAGATAATCTTCAATCAAGATTTAACAATAATTTTTCCAATTTGATGGAGTATTTAAGCTTTATAAAGGATTTTTCAATAATATCTAATTTCTTAAATTTCTATAATAATTCTTTAGAAACTAATCATAATTTTCTTCGAGAGTTGCACCATATTTTAAATAAATATCAAGTTATAAACACTTTAGAAAGCTATCTAAATTTTAAATTATTTAAGCACGAAGTAATATTATCAAATTTGCTAAAATCCTCGTTTGGTATTACAATTAATGATTCAAATAATAATTCTGAAATTTATTGTGTTGCGAGCAAATATTGGCTCAATGTTGCAAAGAATAATGGATGTTTAACTCGAAATCTTCTGAGCACAATTTGGCACGAATTTCTTCACTCATTTATAAATCTGTTAACTGATAAACTTTTTGATGATCATTTAAATCTAACTGATTCTCAATCTACTTGGTATTGTGAGTTAAATGAAAGTATAATTTGGGCAATTACTCTACGTTTGCTAATCAAAGAAAAAATCGTTAATGAAAATGATTGTAATTGGTATTTTAATAATGCAATAAATTGTGGTGCTCCAAAAACAAATGAAATGAATAATTTACTAATTGAATATGAAAATAATCTAAATAAATACAATAATTTTCGAGAGTTTTATCCAATTCTTCAAACTGAATTTGGTAAACCTCCAAAATAGTGTTGTGGAATGATCAACCTAGTGTCAAGTCAAGCATCAAATGACGTATTACTCGATCAGATTTTGGCTTATTAGTGCGATTCCAATCAAGAATTGGAAACAAGAATACGCTTGACTTGACACTAGATGATTTTGATAATCTGGTTGATCTTCTTGAACAAGTTGTGCTAAATTACCAAACTTAAATATTTTAGCAACTAACAAAACGAACAACAAAAGAATTTACCACAGAGAACACAAAGTGCACAGAGAAAAAGCAAAAATAATAATAAAAAATCAAAATTTACTTTATTTCCTACTTTCTATTTTCTCACTTCTCATTTCTCACTTTTTTGAAAGGTTCTACTTGTCAAAAAAAGTACCAAAAAAAGTAATGTTCAAAAATAAAAAATTAGAGGAAATATATGAAACATATAGGTATAGACCTTGGCACAACAAATTCTCTCGTTGCCCTGAAAAAACTAAAAACAGAAATCATTCCAAATACTGAAAAGAGTTTTTTAACTCGCTCTTGTGTAACAATTCGTTCAATAGAAGATACTGATTCAAAAAAAGGAAAAGGTGTTTTCAAAACTGTTTTTTCCAAAAATAAAAAAACAGTTTCAAAAGAATTCATTGTGGGAGAAAAAGCTTTTTCCTGGCTGAAACAAGATCCTGAAAATACTATATTATCTATCAAACGCTTGATCGGTAGAGGGTTTTCAGAACCTGAAATTCAAGAAATAATAAGTGATAATAAGCTTAATTATAAAATCGGTGAATATGAAAAAGGCACGGAAAATTCTCTCGGGGTTTTATTGGATGGTCAAACTTATTTACCGGAAGAAATTTCAGCGGAAATCCTGAAAAAATTGAAAAGTGATGCTGAAATATATTTAAATGATACTATAGAAAACGCTGTAATAACAGTTCCAGCCTATTTTAATGATAAACAAAAATTTGCAACACGAATTTCAGCTCGGAAAGCCGGTTTCAAGGTTCTAAGATTATTGGCAGAACCTACTGCTGCTGCTATTTCATTTGGTATCAATGAGATGGATGCCGAATCTGCCAAAACAATTCTTGTTTATGATTTCGGAGGAGGAACTTTTGATGTCTCTGTTCTCACTATTGCCGGAGGACAATTTATTGAACAAGGAAAAGGCGGTGATATGTGGTTGGGAGGAGATGATATTGATCATCTATTGATAAAAAAAATATATAGAAAAGTTGAAGAAGAATATGAAATAAATAATTTGGAAAGCACAATCGGTAGAATGAGCAAGCAGGAACAAAATATTTTTAGAGGTTCTCTATTTGAAAAAGTTGAAAAAGCAAAAATTGAGCTGAGTGATAAAGAATCTGTATTTGTGGAAGTTCTCGGACTTTTGAAAGATGAAGGTGATTTGATTGATATTGAAGTTGAAATTTCCAGAGCTGAGTTCGAGGAATTGTTGGAAGAAACGGTTTTGAAAAGTGTTGATATCTGTAAACAAGTTATAAAAGATATTGATCTTACACCGGATATGATCGATAATTATCTTTTAATAGGTGGTTCAACCTACATTCCGCTCGTTCGTAGAATAATGAAAGAAGAATTTGGTGATGATAAGGTTCTAATTCACGAAAGACCAATGTATGCAGTTGCAGAAGGAGCTGCGATTTTAGCTCATAAACTTTCCAAGCAAATTGAATGTGTTGTTTGTGGTCAAATTTGTGATTCTGGAAGCAATATTTGTAGCAAATGTGGTTATGATTTTGAAAATAAGGAGATTCAACCGCAAATAGAAGATATTGTATATTCTTCTTCTCACGATTATTTTATAAAATTGGCTGATGGTTCTACACATAAAATTATTGAAAAAAATATGCCTTTACCTATTGATTTCCAGGAAATTTTTAAAACTCAATCTGATAATCAGCAGATAATTCATCTTCAATTTATAAATTCGGTGAATGATAAAGAAGAATCTATCGGTGATTTGTGGATGACAATTGATGAAGGATATCCCAAAGGAACAGAGCTTGCAGTGAAAATTCATATTGATGCGGATAATGTGATTGAAATTACTGTTAATCTATTGAAAAATCCTGAAGTTAAAATTAGTAAAACCCTTTCTCGCGGGCTTGCCGATGAAAAACTTCTCTATGAAATCGAAAAAGTTATTAATGAAACCCAAGATAAAAAACTGTTTGTCTTAAAGATTAAAGAGATTATTTCAAAAGCTGTGGAAATTATTTCAAAAGCAAATTTATTGATAGATGAAGATACCGGCAAAATTAATCAGGAAATGTATCATAATCTTTATACGCAGTTGGAAACAATGAAGTTCGAAAAAAAATCTGATATTTCTCCGGAAGGAATAGTTAATACTGCACAAAGCATCATTGATGGCTATCATTTTTTGATAGAGGAAAATTTGCAGAAAAAAATGAAAAACCATATTAAAAAAATTGATTCTAATCGTAAGAAAAATAATTCTAAAATTGTTTATCAAGAATGTGAAAAACTCCAAAAGTGTTTAAAAAATCTTGATCCCATAGTATTAAGTTTTGTGGTTGTTGAACAAATGCACGGTTTATTTTTTGAATTAAAAATGTTCAAAGAAGCCAGTGATATTGAAAATAGATTAAAGAAACTTAATGAATATTACGAGCATTTTGATGCTATGAAATTTACTAAGTTAATGGATGAAACATTACAAAAATACCAACAAAAATATTCCAAACTCAAAAAGAAAACAGATTATACCGAGATTAGTAAAGGAATCACGAAGTAAAAGCAGAGAAAAGAACGGAAAGAATTGAAGAAACACCCTTTAGTTCCCCCTTGTAAAGGGAGACAAAAAAAGCCTTCCTTTACAAGGAAGGTGGCTGCGAAGCAGTCGGAAGGTTGTTCTCTGTGGTAAATTCATTTTAGTTCGTCTTGTTAGTTTTGTTCGTTGCTAATAATTCGTGGTTTCAAAAAAATTTGTGACTTGTTAATTAAAAATGAAATTAGAAGAATGTCCGGTTTGTAAAAAAATAATTACAGGAAATCCTGAACGCTGTTCACAATGTGATTCCGACCTAACGTGCTATCATACATTGAATGAAATAGAAACATTTGAAAAAAAGAAAGATAATTTTTTCTCAAATTCAGTAAAAAATATTTTGTTAATAATGCTGATGTTGTTAAATGTTTTTGTACTAATTATTATTTTTTTTCAGTATAAAACTCATAATGGAAATTCAGAAATATTTGCAAAATTGATTGATAGACAAGAATCTATTTTTTTGGAAACCAAACAGGGATTAGCAAAAATTCATAATCTAAGAGATGAAAAAACGTTTAGAGATTCCATTTCCTTTAAAAAAGAGACGAGTATCGTAAAATTTTTAGAAGATGAACATAATTCAATATTTCTGGAAAATTATTATTTAGCTCAAAATTTTTGTAAAAAAGGAAAACATCAAAAAGCAAAAAATATATTTTTGAATTTAATAGAAAAAAAACATCCGTTAGAATATCAAAAGAATATTTTGTATTGGATTGGATTATCCTATTACGGATTGAATAATTATAATGAAGCAATTGCATATTTTGAAAGAACTTTGGAAACATCGGGATTTGAAAATAAAAATACAGATGCTTTGTTTATGTTGGGAAAAATATCATATAAAAAAAATAATTTTAAAAAAGCGGAGCAATATTTCGCTAAATGTGTAATAAAAGATACAAAAAATAGAAAAGAGATTGGAAGGTATTTGAGGAAAATTGATGATAGAAATAAATGATAAATATAACTCACTTCTAAATTCTGCTGAAGATTTGATTAAACAACACAAATACGGACCGGCAAAAGATCGTTTATTACAGGCAAACAAGATTTGTTACAGTGTTCAAATCAATCATAAGATAAATATTTGTTCCATAAATCTAAAAAAGCATAAAAATGCAAACAAAATTCTGAAAGAAGCTCATAAACTCTTGAAAAGGAAAGAAGTTGATAAAGCTGTTGCTCTTTTTAAAAAATCACTAAAAATTTATCCGAACTCTGAAGTTGAACAAGAATTAAACCAAATCATTAATAAAAAAAAATCTGATAACCAATTAGGAATTGCGAAAGATTTTGAAAGAAAAAAGCAATTTGAAAAAGCTATTGAGATATATCGAGAAATTATCAGTACAGATGATGATGAGGTTATTCGAAATCGGTTATCAATATCATTGATAAAAAACAAACAATATGAAGGAGCTTTGGAAAATTTTAGATTTAATTGTAATTCTGATAACGAAGTCCGATATTACTATGGTTTTGCTTTGGCAAAAAATAAGAAATTTAAAGAATCCATTGAAATATTAGAACCACTTTCAAATCATTCGGCTATCAAAGAGTTAATTCCTGAACTCAAGAGAAGACAAGTTGCTGAAAAAAATAATGAATTGGCAGAATATTTTGATGATATGACAAATGGGAAATTTCTCGAAGCAAAAAAAATATTTGATGAAGCAAAAAATGATAGAAATATATTTCCGAAATTATTAGAAACAAAAGAATTTCTTTATCGGAGTGTAGCTTTTGAATACTATGCAAATAATGATTTCAAAGAAGCTTATAATATTATCAGTGATAATCCTTACACGCTGGATATAAAAGATTTGAATTGCCGGTTAAGTATTTATTTGGAATTATTGAGTGAAATTGAACAATTTGATGCTTCTTCCTTAGACTTATTGCTGGAAACAATCTCAATCGGATTAACTTATTTTTATTCTCTTAGCTTCTCCAAAACATTGAAGAAATTTCTACCTGAAAAATTCTCAAAATTTGAAATTCAATCCATTTTAGATATATTTGAGAAGGAAATTAAGACATTTATCCTAAAAGCCAAATCAATATTTTCCGACAAAACTAGTTATTTGGATATCTTTTGGGATACGGAAAGAGATGCTGTTCAAAAAATAGGGGCACTTTCCAAAAGAAATAAAGATTTTAAAAATTATATTGCTACTCCCTCTTTTGCAAAAAATATTGGAATTTCAGATAAAATAATTGAGTTATTGGAAAGTACTTACAAGCGAAAAGATGACAATTTTTATCATCTGGTTTCTTTATATTCCAATCTTTCCGAGGCTTATCGGTATTTACTTGCTGAAAATCCCCAAAAAGGAATATTGCTTTGGAAACAGCAATCCAAAAGTAAGAATGATGCCGATGAATATATCAATCTGAAATTTGAATATTATGAAGCTTTAACCAGAATTAAAGCATTTGACATCAAATTTATAAAGCATCTATCTTTGGCAAAACCTTTGTTCGATATCAATAAAAAATATTATCAGGATATTTTGGACTTGCTTTTAGAAAATGCAGATAATGGTCTTAATTCGGAAAATTTTCTCAAAATTATAGAATATTTTATTAATGAATATGATGAGAAGAAACTTTATCATTTCTATTCCAGACAACTTACTGAATATTGCTATAGAAAAAATAAAGAAAATGATATAAGTAATCATCACGCCCTAAAATTATTAAAAAAAGCAATAAAATATGATAAAAACAATCATTTGGCAAAAGATACTTTGAAAAAAGTTATAACTGATAAAGATGTTGATGAATTAAACAGGCTTTTTGACAAAGGAAAGGATAATCAGATTGCAAAATTAGCAATATCTAATGACTCAATTGTAGTAAAAGGTCTCGCAATCATTGGGATTATGCGATCATACGATGAGATGATAAAGGAAATTCCAAGGTTAACTCCTGAGCAAAAACCATTTTTTTATAAATATTATCATAGATTTAAACAGGCAATGATTGAGATTGCCGATAGTTCACCCGTTTTTGAAGAATTTGATTTTGATATTAGAGAAAGCCTTGAAGAATTAGAGATGAGAGGAGTCGGATTTGATGAAATTGAGGATGAATTAGAAGATATTATGTATGATGAGGAAGAAGATTTTTCTTTCTTTTAAGAAATTGACCTTACCTTTAAAATCCCGAGTCGGATTTTGATAGTGAATTTTGATTGATTTTGTTACTTTGTTATTGATGTTCAAAAGTATATTTATAATCAAGTAGCTTCAAAACTCGACTCGAGATTTTGGATATTACATTTGTAAAACGAGGAATAAATGAATCCATTTAGAATTTTGGAAATAGAATTAACTGCAGAATCACCTGAAATTATGAAAGCAGTAGTTACAGTTCTGAAAAAAAAGAAATATTCAGCTCGTCAAATTGCCGAAGCACAGAAGATATTATTACATCCTCAGAAAAGAATTTATGCAACTGCAACTCATTTTTTACCACCCGAAAAACAATTCGCAGAATCTGAATGGATACCGGGAATGATTATGTTAGAATTTTCGTCAAAATCTCAATCCTCTAATTCTGAAAATGATAATTCAAGTTTTGCTGGCAGTTCAATAGATAATAAAAATCAAAAGATAGAACTAATCTCAATATTTGATAAAGTTTGATAAAAATTATGTTAAGTGATGAAGTTAAATTATATTTTACATCTTTTCAAAAAGAAATCGTAGAACTAAAACACGAACTTGCTGATGAGAAACAGCGTTCCTATAAAAAAGAGCAAAATCTTCTTATAGAACTGTTTGAAACTTTAGATGCTTTTGGTTACTTACTTGATAATTTGAAAAATAAAGAAAATCCGGATAGATCAATAAAGCGAACCATAAAAAATCTTGAATCTATTCAGAGAAAATTATTAAGGATTTTAGAGAATAGAGGAATTAACAAAATAGAATTTCCGGAGAATAAAGCTATATTTGGTTTGTGTAAAATAATAGAAACGCAACAAGATGATGAACTCGCAGAACAAACAATTATCAAAATTGTGAAGAACGGATTTAGAAGAGGAGATGAGATAATTCGTCCGGCAGAAGTTATCACGGTTAAAAATACTGGATAAAATAATAAAATAACAAAGAAATATTAGCAACGAACAAGACTAGCCCCACTTTCGCACTTCTGGAACATAATAAAAAACCATAAAACTTCTATCTTATTGATAAATAGAAAGATACGTATATTTGAGAACGAGTCTCAAAATACTAACTC
>JAIORE010000324.1 GCA_021108315.1 Candidatus Cloacimonadota bacterium | reverse complement strand
GTTTCTGCTTCAAGAAGCGGTTTCCGATAATAACCCCAAAATCCATTATAAACAGTTTTTTCCGTTATGTTATCTCTATCATTCATCACAGGGTGTATCATCTTCTTCATGCTCAAGCTCGGGTAAAATGTTTTTATCAAGTAATAATGTATTCTCCTTCAATACAATTTCCAAATCATCCAAAGACCAGTTGCCTTCATGTCTTCCGATTCCTTTCATAAATAATGGAAAATGAACAAAGTCGATTTTGTTATTATTGATTCTCGCTGAATATTTTCCGTTAATAACAACTGCAAAAGGAAAATGAGTATCAGGTAAATTATATTTTTTAATTAAATCCATATTTAATGAATCTGTAATCACATAATAAGATATTTTGTACTCATCTTCATGTTTTCCTAAAATTATTTTTGTTTTCTCTAATGTTTTTAAAGATGGTTTTTTGTCTTTATAAAATACATCAATTGTTTTAATTGATTCTTGCATACTTATTACCGATAAAATCATCGTAAAAGTAAAGGCAAAAATCACCATAATAAATACTTTTCTTCGCATAATTAATCCTCCAAAGATTTAGATTTGTTTTCTAATCGTTTTTTTTCTTTTCGTTCAGACTGTTTTTTCTTTTTGTCCTTTACCATTTGTTCAATAGATCGAACTATCTCAGGTTTTTCTCTTTTGAATCGTTTAAAGTATATCTTTTCAATAAAAGCTGGAAGAGGAAGTTTCCACGGTTCCTGCGAACTATTTGCTAAACTCCCGAATTTCTTGGGATTTAAGCCAAGTTCTCTTGCCATTTGAATATGAGCATGAGAAAGCTTAAACTTCTTTCTTGCATCAATCCAAACTTGATATTTGGGTGATAAATTCTTTTTTTTTTTTGCCATAATATTTTTTTTATTTGTTTGTATTACATAAATTGTGCGATTATAAATTCCAAAGTCCACTTTGAGTACGATATAAAGATAAAAACTTAAGTTTAGAAGTATATCCAAAAGATGAAACGGAAGTTTCAAAGACTATGCATTCCTAATCAGAAGATTAGGAACAAGACCGATATGCAATCGCTCAATCTAGATATTATATTTCTATAAATTCCTTTGAAGGAATTATTTATTATCTCATTTTTTCTCTGCGTTCTTTGCGTCTTTCCTTTGTGCACTTTACGTAACATTTTATTCAGTAAACAAAAACAACTCCAGAATTAGGAAAAATCCACTCATTTTTCTGGGAAGAAACTTTTACCATTCCATTCAGATATTCAATTTCCGGATATTTCATTTTGCCTGAAAAAATAGGAACAGCTTCTACATTATTAATAATATTTCCAAAATCAAAATTGATTTGCACATCTTTGGTCATTTCCGTTAAAAAGACCGTCATTTGATGTGATTTTTTGGAATAAAAAGTTTTGGTTGAAATAGAGTAAGTAACTTTACTACTTATTAATTCTTGCAACCTTTCGCTATGACATCTTATCTCAATACAACTTTTCAAAATTGAAGTTTTATGCTCAAGTTCAATATCATTGATTTTTACAGAAATTACTTCAAAATAATTTTTATTCATCATTAGATTATCATCCAAAAGCCAGCGATATTCGACATCTTTTCTCATAAAATATGTTTCTAAAACTTCTTCATTCTGAGCACAAGCCACAATAAAATAATCAGCTAACAGCTTTTTATTAAATGATAATGTTGTTTCTACGAGATAATAGTTTTCATCGAAATCATGGAACTTTATGGAGTGAAAAAAATTCTCTCGATAATGAATATCTCTATCCTTTTCAATAAAAAGATGTTTTAATACATTTTCATAAACTATAGTGGCAATTTCGTTACTTTGTAATCTCTGTCTGATCGCAGATTCAATTATATTATTCAATTTCTTATCGGAATAATCCAACGACACAAATTCTCTACGAAGCAGGGGAGAAGTTGAGATAATATTTCCATTTTCCTTAAAATATCGTTTGGCTCTACGACCTATCTGGCAAAGGATTTCATAAGCAGATCCATTGTACAAAGAAGCAACATTCTCTGCTGATATTTTTTCATTACCGTTTCCGAGTAGTATCACTTCATCACCTATTTTAACGTTAGAAATATAAGAAATATCAATTGCGGTTATATCCATACTTATTTTTCCGATAACCTTACAAATACTATCATTTAATAAAACACAACCCTTATTTGAGAGCAGAAAATCATAACCATCAGCGTATCCAACCGGCAGAATGGCATATTTCAAATCTGCCTGAGCAATAAATGTTCGATTATAACCAATAGAATCTCCCTTTGAAGCAGATTTAATTTGAGAAATCCTTGTTTTGAAATCCATTACAGGTTTTAACTTTATCTTTTTTCTCTGTTCTTCGGAAGCATAAACACCATAAGATAGCAGACCAAAACGAGCTAAATTGGTGAAATCATCATTGATATTCACTACACCACTACTATTTGAAATGTGAACATAAGATGGTTGAAAATCTAATTGGTCAATTATTTGTTGAAAGCGTTGTTGCTGGATTTTTGAAAAATCAAAATCATTTTCACTGGCAGCAAAATGAGAAAAAATACCGTCAATTTTAGTATTTTTCATCATTTTTATTTTAAGAATATTTTTCAAAGCAGATTTGTAATCAAAACCACTTCGTCCCATTCCGGTATCAATATTAATGTGAATTTTAATTTTCTTATCAATCTTTTGGGCAATATTATCCAATTCTTGAATAAACTTAATTGATGATACAGAAGGTATAATATCATAATCTATAATTGATTGTATCTCACTTTCTAAGGAAGGAGATAAGATCAGTATAGGTATCTGTATATTTTGATAGCGAAGTAGAATAGCTTCCTGAATATTTGCCACACCGAGAAAAGCAGCTCCCAATTCAATTGCTTTTTTAGAAATTTCAAAAGCTCCATGTCCGTAAGCATCAGCTTTTACGATCTGTATAAATCCAGAATTGGCAGGTAAAAATGATTTTAGAGCTTGCAAATTATCAGAAAAATTCTTTAAATTGATTTCTGTCCAGCTTCTATCTATTTGTTTTTGAATTCGCAATATTTTTTATTCCTTTTTTATTTACTATTCTGTAATTATATTTTCTAACCATTCAACAAAATTTTCATTTTTTGAATGAATTATTAACTCTTTGAGTGTAACTTTCCTTAGAAAATAGCGGAAAATTGCTGCATATTTTTTGTAACTTCCTCTCTCGGAACTTGTTATGATTTTCAATATTTCAATATGATTCATCTTTAGATTATCATTTTCAAATTGTCCCGCTGCATATAAGGCAAATCCTTCAAAAAACCAGATAGGTCCCATTGCGTTTTCATTATTATTGAGAATTCTAATATGAAGCCTATGTGCCATTTCGTGTGTTATAAGTTTTTCAAAGAATTTTTCTTCAATTCCTTCAGGATAGTTTTGGGCGTATAATTCAGGTGAGACAGATATAAATACTCTTTTTTCTAAGGCTGCTGAAACTGTTTTTGGTAATTTAATTGAAAGATCTTCATTATGTAATTTGAGGAATCTTATATCAAACTTATTTTTGTTGTCATAAATCTCAGCACGATCAGCAAAACTTTCTTTAACAAAGCTGCTCCAGCCATTTTGAATTGCAAAAGTGCGTAAACGCTTTTGAGCATCTAATATAATCTGTTCAAATGTGTTACGTTGTGATTCCAGCGATTTTGATAAAATAAGAGGAATTTTGTAAACACTTTCCTCAATTAAGACATTTTCGCTCATATTTGATGCTCCAAGAATAATTTTTTCAAATTTAAAAGAATTTTGCAGCGATATTTGCAAGTTCCGATCTTTCACCTTGAGCCAAAGTTATATGACCAACGATTGATACTTTTTTTAATTTATCAACAGCAATACTCAATCCGTTGCTCTCGGAATCCAGATAAGGAATATCAATCTGAAAAGGATCTCCAGTAAGAACTACTTTTGTTCCTTCTCCGGCTCGTGTAATGATAGTTTTCATCTCATGTGGAGTAAGATTTTGTGCTTCATCAATTATCATAAATTGGTTAGGAAGACTTCGTCCTCGAATATAGGTGAGAGGTTCAAGTTCTATGAAATCATAATCAAGATAATCGTTCAAAGATGGTTTTCTTTTTCCAAAAATCTTTCCATTTTTTGCACCTACATCATCATTGCTGTGTGATAGCAAAATTTCCATATTATCGTATATTGGTTGCATCCAAGGATTGAATTTATCAGCTTTTGAACCCGGTAAAAAACCTAAATCTTTTCCAACCGGTGAAATTGGTCTGGATACTACTAACTTGGAATAATTTTTTTCTTTTCCCACAACCTGTTCTAAGCCGGCAGCTAATGCGATAAGAGTCTTTCCGGTACCTGCAATTCCCAGTAAACTTACCAATTTCACATTAGGATCTAGTAACAGATCAAATGCCATTTTTTGTTCATCATTTCTTGCTTTAATGCCAAAAATTTCTTCATTTTGATAGTATTTCAGCGGATACAAAGAATTATTTTCATGTGAAAAACGCGTCATTACTCGCTCTGAATCGTTTTCTTCATTGATTAATACAACAAATTGATTAGGATTAAGCTCTCCGAAATTATTTAGCAGATATTCTTTTTCTGTATAATTTTTAAACTCTTTTTCTGGAATAATTTTTTCTTCATAACCGGTATACAAAGTCTCAAAATCAACTTTATCTTCATCATAATTATCTGCTAATAAGCCAACAGCATCTGCTTTAATTCGAACATTCGCATCTTTTGAGATAAGGTATATTTTTTTCCCTTTGTTTTCTTCTTGTTCTTTTATATAAATTGCAGTTCCGATTATTAAATTATCATTTACATCTCTTGTTAAAAATTTCTCTGTTATTTTAGCGACATCGTTATGAAGTACAACTTGAATTTTACCTCCTTTTGGTGTTTTTACTCCTTCTCTCAAAGAACCTTCTTTTCTCAGTTGATCAAGATATCGTCCAATTTGTCGCGCATTCCGACCTTTTTCATCCAATCCTTTTTTGAAGTTATCAATTTCTTCGATCACTGTAATAGGAATAACAACATGAGCATCTTTATAGGAAAACATCGCTTGAGGATTGTGAATCAATACGTTCGTATCCAATACATAAATATTTCCATTCATAAAATCTCCTTAATAATAAAACTTAAAACTGAAATTTACCTCCAACTATCAACTAATCTAACCTTTTATTGTCAAATATTATTTTTATTCAGAATTAATTTGACTTATTTTTGTAACTTTTCATTTTTTTAAAAGAAGAATATTAAAATGCTTGATGTTTATCAAATCCAACCTAAAAATTGAAAAAGTTGTACAAAGTTTCAAAATGATAGGAGTATTGTTTGGAAAAATTAAATAAAGAACTTACTTTACTTGATATTTTTAGCATAGCTTCCGGTTCTATGATAAGTTCCGGATTGTTTATCTTACCGGGCTTAGTCTATCTAAAAATTGGTCCAAGTGCTTTTCTGGCATATTTTCTTGCTGGTATTTTTGTGATTCCATCACTTCTAAGTAAAGCAGAATTAGCTACTGCAATGCCCAAAGCCGGTGGAGATTATTTTTTTATAAATAGAAGTATGGGAGCTGGTTTTGGAACTCTCGCCGGAATCTCAGCATGGTTTTCGTTAAGTTTCAAAAGTGCTTTTGCCCTTTTGGGTATTGGTGCTTTTGCCGGTTTGATCTTTCCGGAAATGAGTATCTGGCAATTTAAACTTATTGCCGTATTCTTTTGTATATTTTTTGGGATTACAAATATTATCAGTACAAAACATTCAGGTAAATTGCAGAATTATCTCGTTCTTTTTTTAATAGGATTATTGGTTCTATATATTTTCCGAGGATTACCAGAAGTAAAATTGGATAATTTCACCCCATTTTTTCCCGGAAATTATAAACTGCTTTTCTCGGCAGCTGGTTTGATATTTATCTCTTATGGTGGTTTAACCAAAGTAGCTAGCGTTGCCGAAGAAGTAAAAAATCCTGCAAGGAATATCCCCTTGGGAATGATCTTATCTTTTGTAGTAGTTACTTCCATTTATGTTTTGGTCGTTTTTATAACTGTGGGTGTAATTGGAGATAATTTGATTAATCCTGATGGTTCTCCCAATCTCACTCCAATTTCAATAAGTGCGGGTTCTTTTATGGGGAAATTTGGATTGGTTGCTTTATCAATTGCTGCTTTACTTGCTTTTATTTCTACTGGAAATGCTGGAATTATGGCTGCTTCGAGAAGCCCAATGGCTATGAGCAGAGATAAATTGATTCCCTCAATTTTTCAAACAGTTCATAAAAAATATAAAACACCATATATTTCAATTATTTTTACCACTCTTTTTATGATTTTGGTTATTGTTTTCTTAGATCTGGAAATGTTAGTGAAAACTGCTTCAACAATGAAATTACTATTATTTTCATTTGTAAATATTTCTGTGATAATTATGAGAGAGAGTGGAATTCAAAATTATCGTCCAAAATTTCGCTCTCCTTTATATCCTTGGATACAAATTGCAGCTATTTTGATTTATATTTTTCTCATTATTGAGATGGGAATGATTCCGCTGATAATTTCAGGAGTTTTTGTGGCTACTTCTTTGATCTGGTATTGGTTTTACGGGAGAATACGAGCAAATCGGGAATCAGCACTGCTTTATATTATTCGTAGAATAGGTGCAAAAGAGATAACTTCCTTCACTTTAGAAAACGAGTTGAGAACAATTATTCAGGAACGTGATGAAATTCAAAAAGACAGATTTGATCATCTTATCGAAATTTGTCCGGTTTTAGATATCAAAGAAAAACTTAATAAAAATGAACTCTTTGAAATTGTAGCTGCAGAGCTTGACAAAAAAATGCCGAATTCAAATAAATATTTTTATGAAAAACTTATAGCAAGAGAAGAAGAAAGTACAACAGTACTTACAGAAAATCTGGCAATTCCCCATATAATTATTGATGGAGAAAAACTGTTTAATATTATCTTAATTCGGTGTAAAAAGGGTATCTTTTTTTCGGAGGAATCTTCTAAAATTCAAACTGTTTTTGTTATTGTAGGAACAAGAGATGAGCGTCCCTTTCACCTTAGGTCTCTTGCTGCGATAGCTCAGATCATTCAAAATGCTAACTTTGAAAAAAGGTGGCTTACTGCAAAAAATCTTAATGCTTTACGAGATGTAATTATTCTCGGTGAAAGAAAAAGATGAAGAGGAGAAAGGGAAAACGGAGAAATGGAGAAGGGGAAAGAAAATAAAAAAATAGAAACCTTTCTTTGATCCTTTCTTGCAAGGAGAGGAAGTCCCCCTTTTCCTTGCAGGAGAAAGGATTAAGGGATGAGGTTGACTTCTTACAGAGAACTTCTTTCATCTTAGGGTTGAAGAGCTACGATAAAACGTAATATCAAAAATAAAGGAAAAATCAAAAAAGGTTAATTATGAAAGAAAATAATGAATTAGAAAATTTTAAACTACCTTCAAGATCACATGAGCACAAGCTTCACAAGAAATTAAAAAGAAAATTTGATAGAAAATTTGATGCTTTTCTCCCATTATTGATAAAAGTATTTGCAATTTTACTAATTATTCTGTTGATTGTTATTTTTGTCTTAAATCCATTACTAAAAATATTTTGAGGGTAAATGAAATTTTATATTGAAACCTATGGTTGTCAGATGAATATATCTGATAGTGAATTGATTTCATCAATTTTAAGTAAAGATCAATTCATACATACTACAAAACTTAATGAAGCAGATGTGATAATATTTAACACTTGTTCGGTGCGAAAACATGCCGAAGATCGGGTTATTGGCAGAATAGCTCAAGAAATCTCCAGAAAGAGATACAATCCAAATCTTAAGATTGGTGTAATTGGTTGCATGGCTCAACGATTAGGAGAAAAACTGCACAATATCAACGGTAAAATTGATTTTGTCGTAGGGGTTGATCAGTATAAAAAAATTCCTGAATTGATTCATAACTCTGTCGAGAAAGATGAGTTTTTATCAAATACAATTGTAGATCATTCTGAAATTTATCATGAATTATATCCCACTCATTCCGGGAAATATAATGCTTTTGTAACTATTATGCGTGGTTGCAATAATTTTTGCACGTACTGCATTGTGCCATATACTCGTGGTCGGGAAAGAAGCAGATCAATTGAAGATATTCTTAGAGAAGTAGAAAATGTTGGAAACATTGGTTTCAAAGATGTAACCTTACTCGGTCAAAATGTTAATTCATACAATTTTAATAACAAAAATTTTCCTGAATTATTAGAGCAAATTAATGAAATAGATTCTATTAAACGGATTCGTTTTGTAACTTCTCATCCCAAAGATCTTTCTGATGATTTGATAAAAGTGATGGCAGATTCCGAAAAAGTTTGTGAGCATATTCATCTTCCTTTACAATCTGGTGATAATGATGTTTTGAAACGCATGAAACGCGGTTATACTATCGAACATTATCTGGAAATTGTAAAAAAATTACGTGAAAATATGCCGGAAATAGCGATTACAACAGATATTATAGCCGGTTTCCCGGGTGAAACAGATAATCAATTCCAAAAAACTTATGATGTAATGAAAAAGATCAAATATGATTATGCTTTTACTTTTAAATATTCACCACGAGAAGGAACCAAAGCTGCAGATTTCACGAATCAAATTCAAGAAGATATCCGCTTGAAAAGATTGCAGAAATTAATAAAATTGCAAGAATCTATCACACTTGCAAAATACCAAGATCAGATAGGGAAGACCAAAGAGATTTACGTAGAAAAGATCAGTAAAAAATCGGATAAAGAAGTTGCTGGTAAAAGTAGAGATTTCAAAATAACTGTTTTCAAAGGCTCAAAAAATCTCATTGGGAAATTTGTGAAAGTAAAAATTACAGATGCGGTGGGCTGGACATTGAAAGGAGAAAGTATACAGGAGATAGGAGATAGGAGATAGGAGATAGGAAATAGGGAATAGTATATCAGAACATCCCATATCATTTCTTATTTCATGTAAAATCTATGTACAAAACAGAAAAAGCTTCACATAATAAAATAAATTCCACAAGCGTATGAATGAAATAATTATTCATTTACAATCTTGGCTGTCAAAGGAAATTGTTTTAATTCCACATCCGACACCGCTTCTCGTTCTCGCAATAATTCTACTTACCGGATTTGTCTTTACTAGAATTGCCAGGAAAATAAAACTCCCATCTGTCACTGCTCAAATAATTGGTGGAATTATTTTAGGGCATTATGTTCTGAATATTTTCCACGAAGAATCATATCAAGGTTTTATCCCAATAACAAATTTTGCTCTTGGTTTTATTGGATTAACGATTGGAAGTCATCTCAATTTTACGAAGTTACACAATGCTGGAAAGAGAATACTTTTTATCACAATAACAGATGTAATAATCACACCGATTCTAGTTTTTTTGTCATTATTTTACATTGCCAATTTATCATTTGAAATAAGTCTTATTATCTCTGCAATCGCTATTACAACTGCTCCCGGCTCCACAATTCACATTGTGAAAGAAAAAAGAGCTAGGGGAGTTTTTACAAAAACTCTTCTGGCGGTTGTAGCTCTAAATAATGTGCTTACGATTTTGCTTTTTTATGTTGCTTACTATTTTCTGTTTTATCGAAACGCTTCTTCTCAAATAGATATTTTACATACTTTTACTACAACAGGTTTTCTATTTTTAGAATCAATTATCATTGGTTTTGTTGTTGGATTTACTCTGATCTATTTCACTGAAAAAAGGAAAACAAGCGTATCTTTTCTTACTTTGATCATACTTGCGGTTGTGATAACTGTTGGAACTTCTGAAACACTTCATTTTTCAGGGATTCTATCTAGTTTGATTCTCGGAATGGTAATCACAAATTTTTCTAAAAAGAAAAAAACTTTTTTCAATGCTTTCAAGGATTTAGAAAAAGAGGTCTTTTCCCTGTTTTTTGTTCTAGCAGGAACGCATCTTGATTTTGGTGCTATAAAAGTCGCCGGTATTGCCGGTATTATTTTGATATTAAGTCGTGGAATAGGGAAAACCTTTGCACCTAGTTTAGGAGCTTTTTTAGGTAGGTCTACAAAAGTTATTAAAAAAAATATAGGTTTTGCTTTGTATCCAATTGCCGGTTTAGCGATTGGTCTTGTTTTACTTTGCCAAAATATCCCTTTTCTCAAAGAATATGCTTCTCAGATCACAGCTATTGTACTTACAGCAGTGGTTGTAAATGAATTGATTGGTCCTATTTTCACTGGTTTAGCGATCAAAAGAGCAGGAGAAGAGCACAAAAATCGGATGAGATTAATGGATTTTTTACAAGAAGAATTCATAAAAATTGATTTGGATGTAAAGGATAAATGGCAAGCTTTGGATGAGATGGCAGAATTTCTCTATAAGACTCATAAAATCCATGAATTAACTCTTGAAGAATTGAAAAAATCACTAATTAACCGCGAGAAAGATTTTTCTACCGGATTAGGTGAAAACTTAGCAATTCCGCACGCAATGATAGAAGGTGGACCAAAAATACGGGGAGTTATCGGAATCAGTAAAAAAGGAATAGATTTTGATTCACTTGATGACAAACTAGTAAATATTATTTTTCTAATAGCAACCCCAAAAGAGCATTATAATCTTCATCTTTATCTACTGGCAAATATTGCTAAAATTTTTAGTCATCATCCACATATTAAAGAGAAAATACTTCTATCAAATAGTTCGGCGGAAGTTTATGATATATTTCAAAGAGAAGAAGTGGAGCAACTCAATCCATTTTTTGAAAACTGATTGGAATTTAATATATAAAATTGCCTTTTGCTTCACTGAAGAAAGAATGAGCCGCTAATTCGCGAATAAGAGAAGAAAAAGAAGAATGGAGAAAAAACACAGTTTTGAAACCCCTGCTTCATGTTAAATCTGCTATGTAGGGGCTTAGCTTTTCATCTCGTTCCAATGCTCAGCGTTGGAATGCAATTTATGACGCTCTGCGTCTCACAGGTGTTGACAGCTGGATCATTCTTGTAAAATAATACAAAAGCATTAACTCTATTATTGATAAATTTGAGTTATACTGTTCAGGTAGAAGTTTGTAATCATTAAATAAGAGGAAAAATATGGATGTAAATAAGTTAGTTTTGAGTTATAAAAATTTGCCAATATTAGGGAAAAGCATTATGCAAATTCTCTCTATTGTCTATGTACCAATAACTCAAACCCAATTGATAGAATGTCTGATACAGACAGATATCAAAACACAAGAAGGAAATAGATTCGATTCTATACCAAAACAAATAAGATTCAAGGTACTGCGTCCGGTACTGGATATGTTATTGGGACAAAATTTATTGGATGGCAAAAGTCGCAGTCGTCTATTAATTAATCGTCAAATTGTTGAAATTATTATCAAACATACAATTAAAGAGAAAAAATTCAAACATTATCTAAAGGCAGTTCTAAATAATTTTGATTTTACCGATAAAACCCTGAAAAATAATTTACGAATAGAATTTGATCATTTGGTTGCTGCAATCAGAATCTTATTTTATCAAAAAAAAATGGATCAAATAAGAAGTATTTATAACAAATATGAAGAAATGCTGCAGTATACCGATTCACTTTCTGCGATTTTGCGACAAATAAGTTTTAATCCTTTTGATGTTACTTGGATTAGACTTTTACCGGCTGATATTCATACTGATTTATTCCAAAGGTCATTGATTGATGACATACTTCATTGGGAAAACAAAACGGAACACTTTGATTATCTTGAGCAATTAGTAATAACGGATTCTGACAGATGTAAAGCCGGTTTGCAGGAACTTGTTTTATCAAAATGGATGTTGACAGGGAAAAATATTAATATAAAAAATTGGCTGAAAAATCATCAGAACGACAATTCGGAAAATAGTTTATGCTTGCTGGGCTGGATGGCATTTATGCAAGGAAAAAACAAAATTGCAATTCAGCATTATGAGTCTGCTCTTGAAATTTTGAAAAAAAATTCAAAGAAAAGTAAGGTTTACTTTAATAATTTTATGGGTGTTTTTTTTATTTTGGCATTATTTAAGGAAAATAGTCAATTACGATTAAAACAAGCTCGTTCTTATCTTTCTACGTGTCGAACCAAATCACATATATTTTCCAATATTTACAAACTATTGGATTATTCTTTGCAATTTTTAACCGGAAATAGTAAAAAAGCTAACGATTTATTTGGTTATCCATATATTCCTATTCTAAATGATTTATCCTTTAAAACAAGTTACAATCATACTGAACTGTTTTTCAATATTTTTTCATATTATTGGATTGATAAAGACGAAGCAAAAAAACATTTAGTTGCTATTAAGCAAAATTATAAATTAAAAAAAAGCAATGATTATCCTTGGTTCAAGCTAGAATTGGCTTGTTTGATCAATAAATTGTCGAACAATGGCAAGAAAAAAGTATCTAAACCTGAAACTAATTATTTAATTGATGTTGTAAAACAAACTAATATTTGGGAATTTACCTTAGATGCGTTATTAGCTCTGAAAGATAAAAGTCTTACAAAAAAAGAGAAGAGTGAAAATGATTCACGTATGGTCTGGTTTCTTGATTACGATGGTTATTGCGACTTAACTCCCCGAATGCAAAAGCGAAAGGCAAATGGGAAATGGTCAAAAGGACGTCCTATAGCCTTGAAACGGCTTTACCATGAATTGGACAGTTTCACCTATCTTACTCAGCAAGATAAAAAAATCTGTAACTATATATATTCCCATGATTATGTAGATAATTGGTACACAAAAACAGAATACTTATTCAAAGACAATTATCTATCTGCTGTAATCGGACATCCATTGATTTTTTTGTTAGATGGAATCAGTCGAGTTGAATTGGTCAACGGCAAACCGGAATTACGGATTACAAAAAAAAAGAATGGTAATATGCTCTTGCAGCTTTTTCCCAAACCTTCACGATATGAAGATGATTATCATATTATCAAAGAAACTAAGACCAGATTTAAACTTGTCAGAATTAATGAGGAATACCATCGTATGGCTGAGCTCTTGGGAAAAGGGATTAGTGTACCATCCTCGGCAATAATCAAAGTCCGGCAAATAATTGAAAAGTTTGCTTCTGATATTATAATACATTCGGATATCGGTGGGAAAAGCGAGCAATTGGCTAAAACCAAAGCAGATACAAAAATTCATGTGCATTTGATACCTTTTGGAAATGGTTTGAAAATCTCATTATTTGTACGTCCTTTGGGAGTAGGCGGAGCTTATTATTCACCGGGAAGCGGGGGCAAAAATGTAATTGCTGAAATCAATGGAAAACGCTTACAGACTACCAGAGATTTGGCAAAGGAAAAATTGAAAGTTTCAGAATTGATTGATAATTGTTCAACACTACAACATTGTGAAGAAAATCAAGGAGAATGGCTATTAGACGAAGTTGGTGAATGTTTGGAAGTTTTATTGGAATTGGAACAGCAGCGGAAAAAAATTGTACTGGAATGGCCGGAAGGTAAAAAATTCACTCTTGCCGGGGAAGCATCATTAAACCATTTCCATTTGAACATCAAACAAAAACAAGATTGGTTTGCTGCCACTGGTAGCTTGGTTATTGATAAACAATTAGTTGTTGATATGCAACAATTATTGGTACTTACCGAAAAAAGTAATAGCCGTTTTATTGAACTAAAAGACGGTCAGTTTATCGCTTTAACCAAAGAATTTCATAAGCGTTTGCAAGAACTTAACCGCTATTCTGAAAAATATGATAAAGGTGTGCGTTTCCATCCGTTGGCAGCTTTGGCATTAGAAGGTTTTACAAATAATGTTGGTAAATTGGAAACTGATAAAGCTTGGAAAACACATGTGAAAAAACTCCAAAGTTCGCAAGACTTTACTCCGCAATTACCTTCCACTTTTCAAGCGGAATTGCGGGATTATCAATTAGAAGGTTTTCGCTGGCTGGCTTTTCTGTCTCATTGGAATGTAGGAGCTTGTTTGGCTGATGATATGGGATTGGGCAAAACTTTACAAGCGATGGCAATGCTACTGAATCATGCTCCGAACGGTCCTAGTCTGGTAATTGCACCGACTTCTGTTTGCATGAATTGGTCTTTTGAAGCAAATCGCTTTGCTCCAACGCTAAATATGATTCAGTTCGGTGGAACAAATAGGAAGAAAATTCTGGAAGCAGCAGGCAAATTTGACGTTATCTTATGCAGTTATGGATTATTACAACAAAAACAAGTAGGTGAGATGTTGGCAGATTTGTCTTGGCAAATGGTCGTATTGGACGAAGCTCAGGCAATAAAGAATTTTTTTACCAAACGCTCCCAAGCTGCCATGAAATTAAAAGCAAAATTTAAATTGATAACTACCGGAACTCCAATAGAAAATCATCTCGGAGAATTATGGAATTTGTTTCGTTTTATCAATCCAGGACTGCTTGGTTCTCAAAATAGTTTCAAAAATAAATTTTCAATACCGATTGAAAAAAATAAAGAACGTCTGGCACAACGGCACTTGCAAAAATTGATTAAACCTTTTATTCTTCGTCGTACAAAAAATCAAGTATTGGAAGAATTACCGGCAAGAACAGAAATTCGTTTATCAGTCGAACTTAGCAAAGAAGAGATGGCTTTTTATGAGGCTTTACGCCAACAGGCAGTTGCTCATTTGTCCGAATTGAAAGATAAAAGCGGTGGGAAAAAACATTTGAGAATTTTAGCTGAAATAATGAAATTACGTCAGGCATGTTGCAATAGCACACTGGTTAATGAGGAAATTGTTTTACCAAGTAGCAAAATGGCTATGTTTGGTGAAGTCTTGCAGGAATTATTGGAAAACAAACATAAGGCTTTGGTTTTCAGTCAATTTGTATCTCATCTGAAATTAATCCGTGCTTATCTGGAAGAACAAAATATTCATTATCAATATCTTGATGGTAGCACTACCATCAAAAAACGCAAGATAGCTGTGGATTCTTTCCAAGCCGGTAAAGGCGATGTTTTCCTGATTAGTTTAAAAGCCGGTGGATTGGGCTTGAATTTGACAGCGGCGGATTATGTGATTCACATGGATCCTTGGTGGAATCCAGCAGTTGAAGACCAAGCCTCGGATCGAGCACATCGAATTGGTCAAACTCGTCCTGTTACAATTTATCGCTTGGTTGCCAAGGATACGATTGAAGAAAAAATAGTTGAAATGCATAGCAGAAAACGAGATTTAGCAGATAGCTTGTTACAGGGCAGTGATATGAGTGGTAAAATTTCCAGTAAAGAATTATTGAAATTGATAACAGATTGATATATTTGAGTCTATTGATTTAATGATTTGGAGATTTGATGATTTATTATTGAACTCCATAAATCGGCATACAATTGCTAACTCAACTTGAGGATACATAAAAGACTTCCAAAATTCTGAAAATTTTTGAAAAAATAGACTTAATCAACAGACTCATATATGATTCTGTTGATTAATAAAAGAAGGCATATATAAGCATTAACCTCTTAATATATTATGCATTTAACTTTAATAAAAAGCTTGACAAATAATCTATATT
>JAIORE010000026.1 GCA_021108315.1 Candidatus Cloacimonadota bacterium | reverse complement strand
CGGAAATACCGAAATCAAATGCTCATGGCGAGATGACGTGGCACGCCGAACGTTAACCACATAAAGCAAATAGAAATATCATAATAAAAAGCAATATTCAAGAAAATCAACTTTAGCGTAAAATGGTATTATTAATACTATCAATAGTTCTCTTTAATAGATTCTTTTTATTACAGCTCAAGTTACTTGACAAATATTGATAAAAAAATTTAATAAATTATTACTAATGATACTTGATTAATGTTTTCAAAAATAAAATTGGGATATACAATATGTTTAATGAATTTGATGATTTAACGTTTAAAGAACTTTTTAAAAAAAAGCCAAAATATCAAAAAATAATTCTAAAAGAAGGAGAGAGGAAGCAAGTTTCCATTATGTTTGCAGATCTTTCTGGTTTTACAGCAATGTCTCAATTACTTGATACGGAAGAAGCTCAATCTTTGACGGATAGAATTTTACAAATTTTCACAAAATGTATTGAGTACTATGGTGGCTATATAGATAAATATGAAGGTGATCTTGTAATGGCATTATTTGGTGCCAAAAAAGCAAGTGAAAGAGATACAGAAAGAGCGATATCGGCTGGTCTGCTAATGCTGGATCAATTAAAAAAAATCAATCATATGCTTCAAAATGGTCAAAAAAAAACTACTATAAATCTAAGTGTTCGTATTGGGATTAACACTGGTTTGGTTACAACAGGAAAAGTAGGAAAAAAGCGAGAAGGTGATTTCACTGTTTATGGAACTCCTGTTAATATCGCTTCCAGAATGGAATCTAATGCACCTTTGAATACAATAATGATTCCCAAAAGAACAATGGAGATTGTAAAAGATAATTTTAATTTTTTAGATAACAATGAAATTATGGTTAAAGGAATTGATCATCCTATCCAAGTTTTTATTGTAAAAGGATACAAAAAAGAAAGAATTCAACGTTGGCAAGTTCGTTATTCTCCCTTTGTTGGAAGAAATTATGAAATTGAAAAAATGGAGAAAATATATAAGCAGATTAAGAATTCTCTGACAAAACTTGAAAAGCCAACTCAATCACAACCATATATTATCGGCATAAATGCTGAAGCAGGTATGGGAAAATCCCGATTAACTTATGAATTTTCAAAAAATAAAGAAGATACTATTCTTTATGGTACAACTCCCAAACTCTCCCAAAAACCATTTGCTCTTTTTACATCAATGATACAAAAATATTTGCAAATTTACAAAACTGATTCTCTGGAGGTTAGAAAAGATAAATTCGATGATGGAATCAATCATTTTAAAAAAAATATTTCAAGAAAAGCATTTAGAGATTTAAATAATGAAATTCCTTTGATAGGTACTTTATTACATATTAAATATGATGATCCAAGAATTGAAGACGATAAAAATTTATACAAATATTTCCAAAATGCTATTTTTTCTTTTATCAAAGCTGTCGCTGAATCATATTATGCGAAAAAAATTCCATTATTATTGATCCTGGAAGATCTGCACTGGCTTGATGAAAGTTCTAAAAAGATGATTAATTTCTTTTTACAAAGCTTTGAATCTGGTGATCAACTTGAATTCAGTCAGCACTTAATGTTCATTTTCATATATCGTTCCATGTATAATATTCCTGATTTAGTATCCAGAAATAAGAATTTTTCTGAAATCATTCTAAAACCTCTATCTAATGATCAATGTAGTGTTATAGTTTCAAAAATGACAGAAAATATTGATATTAGAGATAAAGTTATTGCTAAAGTATTAAAAATGTCCAATGGGAATCCATTTTATATTGAAGAATGGTGTAATCTTGTTCAAGATATTCAAGAAATAAATGAAAATAAAGAACTGCCAATTCCACATTCTTTGAATGCTTTAATATTAACAAGAATTGATCATTTAGAAAAAAATATGCGATTATTGCTCCAAAAAGCAGCAGTTATTGGAAAGGAATTCTTTACAAGTGTGCTCTCTGAAGTGGAAAAAAAACTAGAACAATCATTAAAAATTACAGATTTGCTTAATCAATTAGAAAATAATGAATATGTAAGAAGAATCTTAGGTTTCAAATATTCCAAATACTTTTTCAAACATATCCTAACTCATGAAGTTGCATATAGAACAATATTAAAATCAAATAGGAAAATTCTTCATAAAGTGGTTGCAGAGGTGATTGAGGAACATTTTGCCGGGCACTTAGAAGATTTTTATTATGAATTGTCAAATCACTATATCAAAGCTCAAATAAATAACAAAGCTATTGAATATACAATTAAAGCAGCAGATCTTTCTAAACTTAATTTTGATAATTTACGAGCTATTCAATTGTATGATCTGGCAATTGAACTATTAACAGAACAAAAAAGAACTGAATCAATAATTGAAACAAATTTCAAAAAAATGGAAATTCTTTTATTAATTAGCAAGCTAAATGAAGTAGATTCTTTAGGAAAAGAGATGCTCAAACAAAGTAAAGAGCTAAATGATTTTAAATTTATTTTGGCATCATTAAAATATCTTAGTCACGTTTGTTTGTATCGAGGAAATCTTAATGAGGCTTATCAACTTTTCCTCAAACGATTGGAAATTGCCGAAGGTATTGATGACGAATATGAAGTTATGGCAGCAAAAGGTAATATCGGTGTGTATTATATGTTAACAAACAAATTTGATAAATCAGTCAAATATTTTCAGGAAAGCCTGACAATTGCCGAAATGGTACAAAATAAGCTGCAAATTGTAAAATGTAATATTAATCTTGGTTTAGTAAAAATAAAAAAACGAAAATATGAAGAAGCAAAAGAATTTTTCGAAACCAGTTTAAAGATCTCTGAAAGATATGGATTTAAAGTTGAACAACATAAGGCAATAGGCAATATAGGACTTATTCATCTCAATAAGAAAGAACACCAAAAAGCTCTAATTTCATTCGAGAAAAAATTGGAACTTACAAAAGATATTCAAGATATGAAAGAAATTGCTTTTACTTATGGATATATTGGGAATTGCTATTTAGATTTGGACAATTATGCCAAAGCAATACACCATTTTAAAAAAGCAAAATCATTGAAGGAAACAATGAATGATAAACGCGGAGTAGCAATTTCGATTTTCAATATCTCTAAAATGTATTTTTATTTAGAAAATCACAAAATTGCATATGAAAATTGTATGTCAGCGTTCAAATTAATAAAAAATATGAATAATATATCTTTTATTTTTTTAATGCTAAAGTTTAGAATTTTATACAAATTAGAAGAATTTATTCTTGCAAAAGAAGCGATTATTGTTTCCCAAAAGTTCTTGAAATATATCAAAGATGATTTTGCTAAATATGAAGTTGATTTTTATATTAGCAAAGTAGATGATAAAATCAATAACACAGCCACTGTAGACATTATACATAGATTAAAATCTACTTTAGCTGAAAATAACTATTTCAAGAACGAGTTACCCCAAAAAAAAAATAAAAGCTCTTATTCAGAATGAGCTATCAATACATTACAAACTAAATTCGGAATATGAAAACCATCGTAAATATTTTCACATGGCTAAAGTAAATTATGAAGAATTATATAAACTAACAGAGCGTTACGAAGATAAATACAAACTTATGAATGTTGGGAAAGTTGATTTTATTTAAGTAGAGCAAATTCGGAAAAATGGCTTGGTGTAAAAGTTGGAACTGATTATGAAATGATACAAAAAATAAGATTGACTCAAAGCTTAAGAATAAGAAGTTACTACCAATTCTTCAATCAATTTTGAGTAATTTAACAAAAATTTATAAACTCCGAAGGGAATAATACTTGTAATTATTTATATGGAAATAAAGTATGCTTTGCGATATGAAAAAGATAAAAAAGAAAGCGAAAAAAAATATTGCATCAAAGTTTTGCAATTGTTGCAATTGTATGAAAAAAATATACGCGAGAACTCCCAATTATTATAACAAAAACAATATTGATGAGTTAAGGAAAAAATAATAATCGAACAAAACTAATTTGGAGGAAAAATGAAAAGATTAGTGGAAAAAGTTTTTTTTGTAATAATTTTTATTATTACTGGATTATATCTGCAAGCACAAACAGTGCAACAGTTAACAACAAGTACTACGGATGAACTGATATATTGTTGGTCTCCGGATGGAAGCAAAATTGCCTTTGTATCTGATAGTGATAGTGATGATATTTTCGAATTGTGGACAATAAATGCGGATGGGACCAATCTAACACAATTATATATTGGTGTAGTAAATACTAATATAGATTGGTATGATGTTTATATTCTATTCACAAAACGTAATTATTCGGCAGTACCTCCATCAGCCTATGTTGGTGATCATGAACTTTGGAAAGTAAGAAGTGATGGCTCTGAGGTAATTCAAATAACATTTACTTCTACAAATGGTATTGATCTACATATTTGGGGAGAAAATTTTACGGGTACTGTAGGCTTTGGAAGATTTTCTCCTGATGGTTCTAAAGTTGCCTTTACTGCTCATCATGGCAATGGATGGCCTGATCCTTATGTATGCAATTCTGATGGAAGTGATCAGTATGTAGTATTATATGATAATTTGTCAGGTCCTCCACATTGTGATGACATAACGTGGTCATCAGATGGAACTGCTGTACTTTATACTACTGCTAGTAATTGGTGGCCAGATCATACAATTTATAGTGTTGACCCAATTACAGGAACAGGAGATGTTGCCTTAGCATCTTCATTGCCATATAATCTTGAATATGGATGGTCACCGGATAATACAAAAATTTTATTCTCTACCGGATCTACATCTGATAGAAATATTAGCATAATGAATCCTGATGGATCAGGACAAGTAGAATTAGTAAACAATTCAGATGATCAATTCTTTGGTGATCTTGGTAACACAGGTGTTTTCCAGGATAATATGTGGCATCCAAATGATCCTAAATTTGTTTTCTCATCTACAGTAGGTAATAATAGTGACATATATACAATAAATGCTGATGGAACCGAATTGTCACAATTGACTACTGATCCTGCCAATGATTATAATGCTTCGTATTCACCAGATGGTATGAAACTGGCCTTTATTTCTGAAAGAACAGGCAACAGAGATATTTATATTATGTCATTAGAACCTACATCAGCAGATCATATTTTCATGAGAGATGGAGGTAACCTGAATGCTCAACCAATTGGCACTACTACCAATGAAATTGAAGTTTATACCGATCAGAACATAACAGGAACAGTTAAAATTACTGTTCAGAATGATCATGGGGCAGGTGCAATCGTACCAGTTGTTTATACACCTTCTTGGGGAGATCATTCTACAAGTTGGGAAGAAATCGACAATTGGGCATCTACAGGTTCAACCAATTATGATGTTCCGATCAATCTTACAGCTCCAAGTTCTCCCGGGATTTATTATATAATTTTTGGCTCAAGTGGTCAAACAGCAAGTCATTATGTGGCTTCATTGACAGCTTGGACATGTGGTTCATCAACTTGGAATGATGGAAATGATCTGGCTGTTTATACTGAAGTAGAAATGAGTGGAGCTCTTAACAATGGTTATGCAACACTGTCAGTTTGGCAGTGTTCTTCAAGCCAATTTGTTGATTCCTTCACAGGATGTAATTATGTAAAGATAACAGTAGAACCAACTGATGAAATAATTTTCTACGAAGATTTTTCCGGTGATCTTTCAGCCTGGAATTTTTGGTATCAATTAGGTTATAATATTGAGATAATAACCGATGATGGTAACCCTCAACCTTGTTTATTACTCGATGATTATTTAAACTATGGTACTTATGGTGTATCAAATCAAACTTTCAGCTATGCTGGAAAAAACATTGAATTTTCAGCGGATATGAAACACGGAAATGCTTCTTCGTCCGACCAAAGATATTCATATTTCGCTCTATCAAAACAGAATGTACATAATGATATTTTCTGTAGCATTACTGTAACTGCAAGTTCTAATCCAAATCCTAATATTGTAATATGTAAATTACTCTATGATGACAATCGTACAGAAATATGGGAAGATAGTGGACATTTAACAATTCCAGATGGAGATGGTTGGCATAATGGTAAAATGAAAATAAATAGTAATGGAATAGTTGAGTTTTACCTTGATGATTCGTTGGTATATACAAGTATAAATGAAATTACAACTGCTTATGATGGACAAGCAGCGGTTGAGATAGGTAGCAGGAAGAGTCTTTACGATAATATTTTGGTTGTTGAAATCGATAGCATAGATATAATAGCTGATTTCTCAGCAGATGTAACCATAGGAAACATACCATTAGAAGTATCTTTTACAGATTTATCCACAGCTATAGGAACTACAATAACTTCTTGGGAATGGGATTTCAATGAAGATGGATTACCAGATTCTCAAGTCCAAAATCCATTCTGGGTATTTACAGATACAGGATGTTTTAATGTATCTTTAATAGTAAGTGATGGTGATAATTCAGATCAGGAAACGAAAATTGATTATATATGTGTAGAACCAAATGATTGGCTTCATGTTCCAGAAGTTTATACTACAATTCAAGCAGCAATTGATGCAGCAGAAACTTATGGTGATACAATACTTATAGCTGAAGGAACTTATTTTGAAAACTTAAATATAACAGGAAAAGAGCTAACTCTGACCAGTGAATACATTCTTGATAATGATGTATCACACATTGACAATACGATCATTGACGGAAGCGGTGCTGAAAATTCTGGAAATCCTTATCCGGAAGGAAGTGTGATTACTTTTCTTCCTGGTGCCTATCCAAATCTGAATCCTTGGATTATCGGGTTGTCTATACAAAATGGAATTGGTAGAATTATTGAAAGAACAATTGAAAATCCCGAAAATCCTAGTAACACAATAGAAATAGAAAAAAGAGTTGGTGGTGGTTTATACATAGAAGAAATGAATCCGATTTTTCAAGACTGTGAAATTTCTTACAATACAGCGGTTGATGAAGGTGGAGGTGGTTATTGTCTTGGATGTGAACCAAATTTTGGTGGTTTATTAGAGGAAGGAATTATAAATTCTGGTGGTAATTTGTTCCGAGACAATTTTGCTGCTATCGGTAAAACGCTTTATATAGATAGTTCAGACAGACGAGTAGACACGATAAAAGTAGAAAATTGTCATTTTGATGTATACAGTTATGTAGAATCAGATATCTCAAATTATTGGTCTGAATCAAATTGCGAAGTATCTTTTGCAAACGGAGCAGGTGACATCACAGCTATCACAGCTCCTAACGTATACGTGTCAAGTTCTGGAGATAATACTAATTGTGGGGTTACACCGGATGATGCGTTCAAAACAATTGATTTTGCCTTAAGTTCTGTTTTTGCTGACTCTTTAAATCCAATAATTATTCATATAGGTACAGGACAATTTTCACCTTCTTATAGCGATGAAAAATATCCTTTACAAATGGTTGATTGGGTTTCTATTTCTGGACAGGGAGATTTAACCATTCTTAATGCTGACGCAGACATTAACAACCTTAATAGAGTAATTCAATTTGAGAATGTTGAGGGAGTAAATATAAATTCACTCACAATTACTGGTGGCTTTATTGATGATTCAGATGGAAGATTTGGTAGTGGAATATTTAGTTCATCTTCTGATTTCTCTTTAAGTAATTGTATCATTACATCTAATACTGGAGGAGCGATCTTTGCAATTAATTCAGAATTATTGCTTTATAATAACTCAATATATTTAAATGTTTCTTCAGGCTCAGGTGGAGGTATTTTTTTAACAAGTTCAACACAAGGAAATGTTATTGATAATCAAATTTACAATAATACTAGTAGCAGGTTTGGGGGGGGGATTTTTTGCAGTGATTCAGATATAATAATCTCAGATAACAATATTTATGATAACAATTCCAATATGAGTGGCGGTGGTATTTTTTGTCGTAATTCCAGTGTTGAAA
Source organism: Candidatus Cloacimonadota bacterium (assembly GCA_021108315.1). Classification (GTDB taxonomy): domain Bacteria; phylum Cloacimonadota; class Cloacimonadia; order Cloacimonadales; family TCS61; genus JAIORE01. Next base: position 7,890 of record JAIORE010000026.1, on the reverse strand, counting down.
TTACAAATAATTCAATCACTGATAATGTCGTAAATAACGATTTCCAGAACGGTGGTGGAATGATACTGATTTCTTCAGTAGCTGATATATCTGGAAATGATATCTATAATAATGAAGCATATTGGGGTGGTGGAATATACTCTCATACTAATATCTCATTGAGAATTACGAACAATAAAATATGTAATAACAATGCTACATTTGGTGCAGGAATATTTTCACATACATTCGGTTCGGATTTTTTTGGTAATGTGGTATGCAATAACCAAGCTATCTCCGGTGGAGGTATCTTTTGTTTTGATGATCTGACAATAATAAATAATACTATCAGCAATAATGAAGCTGATAATGGTGGTGGATTGTACTGTGCGAGTGGTTCAAGTGTATCAGTGCTTAATACTATTTTCTGGAGTAATAATGCTTCTAATGGCAATGAAATCTATATTAATTCAAGCAGCTCTTCCCCTGATATTACTTTTTCTGATATTGAGGGTGGATCAGCAGCTTTTGGTGGAACTGCTTTTACGGGAAATTACTCAGATAATATTGATGCAGATCCTTTATTTCTGCTCCCAACAGCAGAAGATGGCTCTACATATGATGCTTTAATTGCAGATTGGAGTATACAACCAACATCGCAGTGTATTGATAATGGTGATCCTACTACAGATACAACAAGTTATCCCAATGATATTGGTAGTAATCCAAGAATATCTAATATTATAATAGATATTGGAGCTTATGAATATCAAATGGTACTTGCTCCAAATAGCCCTGAAAATGTTTCAATCAGTATAAATGGTTCAACACTTGAAATTTGTTGGGGTGAAACCGTAGGTGCTACTTCATATTTGGTTTTTGCATCAGATTTACCTGATGGAACTTTTGCAGATGTAACTGCTGCAGGTAGCTTCGGAAGGAACAGAGATCAAATTAATTGGACTTTAACTCCAATTGCTGGATCAAAGAAATTTTATTATGTAAAAGCTGTGAACTAAAAATATAGTGATATTAAGGATTTCTGTGCTCTTCTACATGGAAATCCTTTTTTTTAATCTAAACAAGATTATGTTTGCTGTTTAAAAATGCTTGAATTTAAGGTGAATATGTGGTTAACAAAGGTGCACACGTGCAGTTGCCGTGTCGCACCCAACTATTATCTGCAAATTAGAAAAGTTAGAGTTTAATCTTCTTGACTTAAAATTTTATTGAAATTTTTTAAGATAGTAAATGAATTTTATTAAAAAGGACTAAAAATATGGTAACATATGCTGAATCAATAATACACCTAATATTAAATTATCTTTTTTCAGGAGATTCAATTCTTATTTGGCCAATTTTTAAAATAATAATGGCATTACTTGGTAGTTTTTCATTATTTATGATTATTTTTAAATTTAATGAAGCCCCCAAAAGTCCATTATTAAAAACAAAATTTCACATAATTTCGTTTATAATAATTTCTGCACTAGGTGGTTTAACCATACTAAGACCAGAAGATGCAATTGCGGCTTTTCCAGCAGGCTTAATTGGTTGGTTTTTAGTTTTAAAACAAATTGAAGGCAATAAGCAACAAAATAACACTAATAATACATCTTCAACTAAATTTACTGAATCAGCATTAACACAAAAAAATATAAAAGAGAGATATAAAAATGAACTTAAATAAATTTTCAATTACTTACTGGATTAGAAAAAATCAAAACCCAAAATGGTCTGATAAAGAGAGTTCAATTAATTTTAACCCAATGTTTTTACCTAATGGTATTCTAATTGCTACAAGAAAAATCGAAAAAAAATATTTAATTTATTTGTTAAGCCCAGAATTGGGAAATCTTAAAATTGAAACACCAGTGAATGATTATTTAAAAGATGATTTCTTTGTAGTAATAACCCGTAATGAAAATGAAATAAAACTATATTTTAATGCAATATTTATAAATTTATATAAAATTTCAGAAATAATTATTAAGGATTATAAAATTGATGATTATGTGATGTTAAAAATAACCAATGGGGATTTAGATAATTTTAAAACAGACTTAGAAACATTTATGCCTGCTATTATTGAAAATATTTATTCTAATAATTACACTTTCTTTTTATGGCAAATGAATCAACGAATTGTCTTAAATAAAAATAGAATTTTATCTAAATAGTTACTCTATAATATTTCATCTTGTGTTATAAAATTAAATTTTCATATAAATCTTAATTTCAATTTTTAATAATTAATTGGCATAACAAGAGTTTCAGCGGGTAGGCTGGCCAGTGTTCTTTGCCTGAATCGTACCGATTCAGGTTTTGTCGGTTTGTCTGGGCGTGATCGTTCCGCACACGCCAAACATTATCTGCAAACGATATAAGTAAAAATTAAAGTAAAATAAATGATGGTGAATTGGAGGTAGAAAATGAAGATGGTTTTTATTATTGTATTATTTTTTATTATTTTTAATGTAGTCAATGCTCAAACACCAGATTGGCAATGGGCAACTAAAGTTGGTGGAATTAATTATTGTCATAGCTTTGGAATTGCGATAGATGACAATGGCAATAGCTACATAACTGGATACTATGTAGATACAGCAACCTTTGGTTCCTATTCTCTACCCTACATTGGAGCTGCTGATATTTTTGCAGCAAAGATGGATATAAATGGCAATTGGTTATGGGCAACTAAAGCTGGTGGAAATAATAATGATCATGGCTATGGAATCGCAATAGATGCCGATGGTAACAGCTATGTAACTGGACGTTTTAGAGATACAGCAACCTTTGGTTCCTATTCTCTCACCAGCAGCGGAGATGCTGATATTTTTGTAGCCAAGATAGATTTGAATGGCAACTGGTTATGGGCAACTAAAGCTGGTGGAATTGATTGGGATTTTGGTAAAGGAATCGCGATAGATGATAATGGGAATAGTTATGTGATAGGATATTTTGAAGATACAGCAACCTTTGGTTCCTATTCTCTCACCAGCAGTGGAGTTTCTGATATTTTTGTAGCAAAGATGGATGCAAACGGTAACTGGTTATGGGCATCCAAAGCTGGTGGAAGCAGTTATGATTATGGCTTTGGAATAGTATTAGATGATATTGGAAACAGTTATTTAACAGGAATGTTTCAAGATACAGCAACCTTTGGTTCTTACCCTCTTACCAGCAGTGGAGATTTTGATATTTTTGTGGCAAAGATGAATACAAACGGCAACTGGCTATGTGTGACTAAAGCTGGCGGCAGCGATTGGGATGAAGGTTCCTCAATCGTAATAGATGACAATGGTAACAGCTATGTGACAGGATATTTTGAAAGTACAGCAACTTTTGGTTCCTATTTTCTTACCAGCAGTGGAGATTTTGATATTTTTGTTGCAAAAATGGATTCAAATGGCAACTGGTTATGGGCATCCAAAGCCGGTGGAAGCAATGAAGATATAGGCACTTCAATCGCAATAGATGACAATGGTATCAGCTATGTGACAGGATATTTTTTTAATACAGCAATCTTTGGTACTTCTTCTCTTATCAGTAGTGGAAATAGAGATATTTTTGTAGCTAAATTAAATAGTGATACTCCTCTTCCAGTAACTCTTTCATCATTCACGGTGATTCAAACATCAGAAAATCAGGCTCAAATAAATTGGACAACACAATCTGAAAATGGTTTGCTTGGATATAATATCTATCGAAGTGAAAATGATAACTACAATAATTCAATGATTCATAATTCATCACTTTTAACACCAACAAATTCATCAACTGTTCAAAATTATTCTTTCGTTGATGAAAATGTTGAATTTAACCAAACATATTTCTACTGGTTGGAAAGCGTGGAATATTCCGGGAATACGGAACTGTTCGGAGCAATTTCCGTAATCATAGAATACCAACCTGATAATCCTACTCCACCTTCCGTAGAAATTACTGAATTACAACAGAATTATCCGAATCCTTTCAACCCAAAAACTACTATCAACTTTGCTGTAAAAGATGGAGAAACCGCCCAATTATTGATCTACAATGTCAAAGGACAAATTGTTAAAACCTATACTGATTTTGAAAACGGTTTCCATACTGTGGATTGGAATGGCAAAGATGATCTTGGTAATCAGGTTGGTTCAGGATTATATTTCTATCGATTGAAATCCGCTACAACGAACCAAATCCGCAGAATGATACTTTTGAAGTAATATCAAAAGACCCTATTTTAGAGTTTATTTGACAAAAAACTTTAAATATTTTTTCATCCGCTTGTTAATTTAATTGATGAGCGGATGTTTTTTAAATTGAAGATTTTGCAGATAACACAGCACTCCAAGTTCAGATTGAAAGAAGAGCAGGGAGAACTTGGCAGTGCCCATCCATTAGTAGCAATTAAGTTGGAGGAAGAATGAAGAGTTTATTTGTAGTAATTTTAACTGTTTTGATTTCAAACATTTTTGCAACAATCATTAACATCCCAGATGATCAACCTACAATTCAGGAAGGTATTGATATATCCGTTAATGGAGATACAGTAATGGTTCAACCAAATATTTATTTCGAAAATATTAACTACAATGGAAAAAATATAACAGTTGCTTCCTATTTTTTAACAACTCAAGATACTTCTTATATAGATCAAACAATCATTAATGGTAATTATAACGGAAGTATTATTACATTTGATCATAATGAAAACAGTTTAGCAAAATTGATTGGATTTTCACTTACTGAAGGTAGTGGAAAACATTTTTGTATAGAACTGGAACCAGAAATATTTTTCGATGAATACCGAGGAGGTGCTATTTATTGCAATAGCTCAAATCCCGAAATTAGTTTTAATAAGATATTTAACAATTCAGCAAATTTAGGAGGTGCTATTTACTGTACAAACTCTAATTCAGTTATTAAAAATTCTAAAATTTTTGATAATCAAACTCTTTCTGGTGAATGGACTTCAGAAGGTGGGGGAGGATTATATTGTTTCTCTTCTAATCTTGAAATCGAGAATATTGAGTTTTACAATAATTCTACCAGTGGTAGTGGTGGTGGTTTATTTGCATTTCATTATTCAAATTTATCAATTGAAAACTTAGTAGCATATAACAATTCTGCCGTTTCAGGAGGGGCACTATATTTTACAGGATCAAATTCTGAAATAAATAATAGCCATATATTTAATAATTTTACTTCCAACAGAGGTGGTGGTATTGTATTTAGAAATGAATGTAATATAAATCTTAACAATGTAAATATTCAAAACAATAATTCAGAAGAAAAAGGAGGGGGAATCTTTTGTGCATGGGATTCTGATTTATATTTAACTAATACTACAATTTCTAATAATTCAGCTCAACAAGAAGGAGGGGGAATTTATTGTACAAGTGCTACTATAAATTTTGACTCTATTGATAAATGTAATATTTATTCTAATTACTCGTTATGGGGAAATGATTTTTATTCTAATTCTTTTCTCAATGTTATTGTAGATACTTTTACAGTAATTGAGCCAACTGAATATTACGCATTTCCTATTGATAATTTTAATTTTGATGTTGAAAATGCCATATTAGCACAAATTGTTTCAGATGTTTATGTGTCACCTAATGGAAATGACTCAAATAGTGGCACATCTTGGGCTGAAGCATTAAAGACAATAAATAATGCTCTATTTAGAATTCAGGCAAATAGTAATAATCCTCGTACAATTTTTTTAGACTCTGGAATTTATAGTTCTAGTACAAATGGAGAAATTTTTCCAATATATCCTATCAGTTATTTAACTATTCAAGGTATGGGAGAAACAGAAACAGAAATAAATGCTAATGGATTAGACAATGTTTTATTTTTGAATCAGACTAATAATATAATAATTAGAGATGTAAAAATATCAAATGGTTTGAGTGGAATTTATTCGCGATTATCTTCATTAGAAATTGAAAATGTTTATATTATCAATAATAATTGTGAAAAAGGAGCAGGTATTTATAGTAAAGATTCTTCAATTATATGTGATAGCATAACATTAGCACATAATATTGCAGATGATGGTGGTGGAATGTACTTAATGCGTTCTGATATATCAATAACTAACTCAATAATTACTGCAAATCATGCTCTAGTTGAGTCTGGAGGGGGATTACATTTTTATGACAGCAATTTTATAGTCGAAAATACTCGGATAATTAATAATTACAGCAAATCCGATGGTGGAGGATTGTATTTTCAAAAATCAACAGGTGATTTACTAAATACGGAAATCATGTATAATCAATCTCAACGCGGAGGTGGATTATCTAACCGTTGGGAATCTGATATAAATTTGATGAATGTTAGTATTCTATATAACAAAGCTTACTGCGGAGGTGGAATATATCAAAGTGATGTATCAAATATGTCACCCACATTTATAGAGTTTCAACAGGTAAATAGATGCAATATCTACTTAAATCAAGCACCATATGCTAATGATTTCTATATTCGTGCTTCTGCTAATCAAGAAATAGATGTTTTCGTTGATACATTTACTGTTGTAAATCCATCCTCTTTTCACTATAAGTACTCTGGTTATAACGATTTTAGCTTAGACATATTTCATGGGAAAATTGAACAAATTAATTCTGATCTTTATGTCTCTCCAGAGGGTAATGATCAAAATATCGGTGATAATCAAGAATATCCACTTAAAACAATATATTTAGCATCTGCTAAAATCATTGCCAATGAATCTAATCAAAAGACAATTAATCTACTTTCAGGTATTTATAGCCCAATTACAAACCAAGAGAATTTCCCAATATCATGTGCTGATTTTGTTACATACAAGGGGCAATCTACTTTTGAGACAATTTTAGATGCAAATGATGAAAATTCAGTTGTAGCCTTGAATTACTTTGAACAATTAAATTTCAAAGACATGAAAATGATTAATGGTTCAAAAAGTGGGATTTATAGTTATTACTCAAACATCAATCTAAAAAGGGTTGAAATATCTAATAACAGAAATTTTAATTATGGTGCAGGAGGAATTAACTCAGCATATTCGAATATTAATATATGTAATTCAAGTATAATACAAAACTATTCTATAAGTGGTGCAGGAGCAATTAGTTGTACTGGCTCTGAAATGAATATAATTAATTCTTTATTATGGGATAATGAAGAACAACAAATCTATATATCAAATCCATATGGTTCAACTGCATCTATGATTATTGCCTATTCTGATATTCAATTTGGAGAAAGTTCAATAAGCATTACAGAAGAATGCGAATTAGATTATGAAGAAAGTAATATCGATTTAAATCCGTTATTCGTTAATCCATCGGAGATGATGTATTATTTACAGGAAAATTCACCATGTGTCGATTCTGGAACAAATTTTTATCAAATAGGAAATGAAATATTAGTAGATTTAGATTCAAATGAGTACTACGGCTCTGCTCCCGATATCGGAGCTTATGAATACGGTTTTGTAAATGTTGATGAACTTAGTATTATTCCTCTAAATAAATGCATTCTATTCCAAAATTATCCAAATCCTTTTAACCCTGAAACTAAAATTGATTTTTCATTAAACGAAAAGAAATTTATTGAACTAAATATTTATAATGCTAAAGGACAAAAAGTAAAAACTCTTGCAAATAAACAATATTCTAAAGGAAACTATTCTGTAATTTGGAACGGGAATGATGATTCATGTAAAAAGGTAAGTTCTGCTGTTTATTTTTATAGATTAAAAGTTGATGGAAAAATAGAAGAAGTGAAAAAATGTTTGTTACTAAAATAATAGTGCTACTAACACAGCACTCCAAGTTCAGATTGAATGAAGAGCAGGGAGAACTTGGCAGTGTCCATCCATTAGCCAACATGTCGCTCCACTCCATGTTGGCTAACGTTCGGCGTGCC
>JAIORE010000393.1 GCA_021108315.1 Candidatus Cloacimonadota bacterium | reverse complement strand
AGCTATAGCAGCTAACTTATTGAAAAAGGTGGGATGAGATGTGAACAGTCTCTTTGGGGGTATGCTAATTCTATGTCGTTTGATACTTGACAATACTTCTAAACCATTAATAAATAAGCAAAAAGCAAAATAAAACTCCAGCTAATTAGGAAACTATCTGCAACCCTAATACGTAGAAGCTCCCCCAAATTCTGTAAATCGATAAATCAATCTTTTCCAAAATGATTTTGTTGCATAAACATCATAATCCACAGTATATTTTTCATTATTCCAGATTAGATCGAAATAATTATGAACTTCCTGAATAAAGGCAGCATTGTTACTTGCTTTCAATAAAACATTCAATTCCAGATTTTTATTTCCGATATTTCGTTTGGTAAGATTTGCTGAGCCAAGAATTACAGTATTTTCTTTTTCCAGAGATTCAAAGAAAGTGATTTTTGCGTGAAATTGCTCTCCGTGGGTGGAATACCATCGAACTTTTATTTTTCCCTTTGATTTTGTAACTAATTCATAAGCAACCGGTCGATTAGGAATTCCTTTCTTTTTTCTCCCAAAAGCATCTTTATTCGGATCGAGAATTATTTTTACATTTACTCCTCGTTCCGAAGCTTTCAACAATGATTTGATAATACTTCTATGAGAAAGATAAAACATTCCCATTTTTATGGAATCGGAATTGGTAGTAGCATCTATTTCTGAAATAAGGCTATCTTTAATCTTTTCTTCTGTGATTAATTTTAATTTTATCTTTTTTTCAATCTCTGTTCTTTCTGTATCTATTTGTGAGATTAGTTTTTCTTTTGAGAATTTTGCAACCGCACTTTCTGATCTGTAAATTTCTTCCGCAAAATCTCCATAAACCAAAATTCCGATATTAGAATGAGCAGAACTACCATCATGCGGATTTGCGGAGGTAATCACAGATACCCAGCTATCATCGTAATCGGCAACAAAAACTTTCCGATGATTTACTTTGAAATTGAGTAAGGAAAGATATGAACGTAGAGTTACTTTGGGTTCATCAGAAGAGAAAGGGTGAGGAAAAATTCCACCTTTTTTAGAATTTCCAAACCATTGAAAAAAAGTTCTCCAGATTAATGAATAGATAATATTACTATCGGGAAGTTTTTTAAGATCAGTTTTGATTACATTTATGCCGGCTTCTTCCATATTATTCAGTTCTTTGGAATCCGCTCCGTCATAAAGTGTATTGATCGGATCTGTGATGAAATCAATCTGAATATCTGCTTCTCTCTTTTTATTTATCAATTTTTCTGAAAGTTCTTTCGCTATTTTCCTAAATGTCTCATCTTCTTTTCCGATATGTGAGTTAAAAAGAAACATATCAATCAGAATGTATGAATTTGCCGAATCAATATGATTAAAAATCGCATCAAAAATTTCCTGTTCGGAGATAATCTGTTCTCCGGTTTTATAGGTAAGATCTTGTAAAAAATCTATCTCATTTTCATTTACATAATAATATTCACTTTCGTAATCTGTCCCTTCCGGCATCCCTTTAAAGATATGATAACAGCAACTATTTAGCAAAATTATCAAAATACATAAACTAATAAATCTTTTATACTTCATTATTTTGAATCCTTTTCAAAATTTTTGTATTTAATTTGAACGCAGATGAACACTTATTTGTGAAGCTATATTCTCTGAAAACATGTCTTTTTAACTAGAGCAAACAGTTAGAACTTATAACCCACACTCCAAAATTGTAAAATCTCATCATTTTCAGAACTTTTTGATGCAGTATACTCAATTGAACCAAAGGGAGTCTTTAAAGCTCCGGTTAATCCAAATCCCGAGATAACATCTTTTATACTAAAAACATCTTCAATATCATTAGAAGCTTTTCCTGTATTCCAGCATGGAATTAGATAAAAACTCTTCCAGACATTATACTGAATTCCAACTTTAAATACTGCAGCATTTTCAGCCAATATAGCCATTCTTCTAAGACCGTAAAATTGGATTAATCCCTCTTTGATAGTATCTATTCCACCAAGATAAGCATAAAAATTCGGAGGAATAAGTTGAATATCACTAACAATAAATGTAGCTGAATAACCATAAAAAAGAGAAAGTTTTTTGTGAAACATCCTGTATCTATCAATATCTATTAGAATTCTATTGAAGGGATCGTATTCAAAAAATTCTATGTCACATTTAGGCTCAATATATGAACTAAACGAAGTTTGCAATCTGAAACCGTATTGAGGAAACAATGTTCTGTTCAAAGTATCAAATTCAAAAAAAGTATAAATTTTAGTTGCATCTGCTTTGAAATTGAAAGCAGGTTCTCTATCAATAGATTCAAAAATATTACGTTCTTGTTGAATTCCAACACCTAAAACAGAATTATTAGAAAAAACTGTTTGTAAAACCAATTTACCTGAAATATTGGTGTACTCATAATGATCAATTCCGGTTTCTGCTTGGACAGGAACCTCAAATTGATCATATAAAATTTCAGTTCCGATTCCAAAACCCGGTTTCCAACCGGTATGAATAAAATAGGATAAAGCATGAGTAGGATTTTCACTAAGTTTAATATCCCAAATTAATCTTGAACCTTGAAACAGTACATTCCTCATAGTTTCATTCAGTAGTATAGCAGATTTGGTATCACTATTATATTGGAATGAAAAATTTAAAACATGTTTGTATTTTTCAATTACTCTCACTTCCAGATTAACCCCGTTGGAAACAGGAATCAAACGATATGTAACTCTCTCAAAGAATTGACTTCCATATAATCTATCTATAGCTTTTGATAAATTCTCTGTTTTTATGAAGGAATTTTCATTAATCCTCAATTTTCCAATAACTAGATTTTTTGATACAGCTTTTAAGCCTTTGATGTTAATTTTATTTATAAAGAGTTTTTCAACTTTTAAAAGAGGAATTCCTTTGTTTGGTTTTTCGAATTTTTTTTGCTCATCTGCAATTGTTTTTAGTTTATCATATGAATTTCTGGCAGCAAATTCTCCAAGAGTTATTAAAGAATCGCATGAATCAAAGCTGATCATTCCATACTTTTTAACTTTCGGAAATATGATCAAATCGCAAAGTTTATGTTGTTCTTTTGTTCTTTCGAGTCCTCTGAAATTTACTGATTGTTCCATCACTTTTATTAGAGTATTTAAGTCTTCCTTTTCATATAGTTTGCTGCTTACATCAACTGCTATTATTATATCAGCTCCCATGTCAATTGCATCAATTACTGGAAGATTTCTAGCAAGACCACCATCAACAAGAAGTTTTTCACCATCCTTAACTGGAGTGAAAGCAGATGGAATTGACATGCTTGTACGCATTGCTTCCGGTAAAAATCCATGATCCAATACAACTGCTTCACCTGTTTCAATATTAGTAGCTATGCATCGAAAAGGAGTTCTAAATCTACTGAAATCATTTATATGAAGAGCAGAAATAGTGAGATCTGCAAATAGCTTGGAAATTCGATGTCCACCTACAATCCCCGCAGGGAGAACAAGTTTGCAATCAATAATTGGTAAATTCCCTACATATCTTTCATCATATTTTTTTTCTTCAATCGAAATATCTTCTCTAAATGTTTCATCCATTAAAAGCATTTGCCAATCTTGATCCAATACAATCTCTTCTAATTGATCAGCTTGATATCCGATTGCATAAAGACCGCCGATTACGCTTCCCATACTCGTGCCTGTGATAAAATCCGGTTCAATTCCCAATTCTTCCAGAACTTTTAATACTCCAATATGAGCAATTCCGCGAGCTCCTCCACCACTTAAAACTAAACCGATTTTAGGACGGCTTTTATCTTCTTCTTGAGCATATAGAGCCAAGAATGAGATAATCATTAATAATAAAACAATCTTAATATATTTCATATTACCAATCGGATTCTTTTATAATTTGAAGTCAATATTTTAAACTTAATTTACCCTTAATATACTATTTGTTGAGACTGTTCAAATTAACTCATTGCAATTTATAGAATTAGGTTTTTATGGGAATAAAAAGTGCACATTTTGATTTGAAAGGATTTATTTCACCAATTGATAAAAGAGTTAAAAACTTATTTTTTCACTAATTTAATTGAGAAACCCACCATTTTAATTGTGGTAATATTATGGGGTAACAACAATAGCCGACTCTATTCGTAAAAAACTTCACTAGATTCATCATAATTATTCTACATTATTTTCAGTGTCTATTTTCTTTTAACGACTAAAGTTGTGTAGGAATGATTCCTGATTGTTCCACGATTGAAATCGTGGATTTCTTTATGGAGTATTTTTCTTTTAGATTTATAACTACCAAAAGAATGTTAAGATAACATAAAAATGGGTAATACAGACCTCTAAAAAAATACAGCTTAAAATGGACTTAACATTTTATATTTAAGTTAGATGTTATCATAAATGGACATTAGCATTTTAAGAAAAATCAATATAATACTTAAATTTATAATGAACGAAAATTTTATAAACCCCTCTAACTCCCCTTCGTAAGGGGAGAATTACTCCCTTCCCTTTGCGAAGGGGAAGGGTTGGGGATGGGGTTAAAATGAAAATTATAGCATAATGATAAAAATATTCTTGAAAAAAGTCCAATAAAAGTAGAGTAATTAACGTTTTCTTAGAGGTCTCTAATAATAACAAATATATTGCCGCTAACTTATTGAAAAAGATGGCATGAGATGTGAACAGTCTCCATAAGTCTTTAATATCTTAAGGTATGAATTTATTGGTTTTGCACTATTGTCTGCTATAAAAATTTTACTAATTTGTTCAATTTTTTTAGTTTCACTCATATTATCCTTCAAAATTGTACATCATTTACATTAATTAATATCAAAAAAAACTTAATTCAATTAAAAGATGTTTTGCTTTTTTGTCTAATGCTTTATTTTGATAAAATGATATTGTTATATTTGATGCAGATTACATCCACACTCAAGTTATTTGGTTAGTATTTCATAATATAAAAAAGCCCTCGAAACAATATCGAAGGCTCATATAATAGTTATTTTTGCTACAAACTAATGGAATTTATGTATAAATAGTAAAGCTTTAGCGTTAATTAAAAGGATTTGGATAATTTCCCCATAATAATGTTTCTCCGGGAACGATATTATCATCAGTACCTTTCTCAATTGACTTAGTTTTTCCTTTATTTTTCCACGATGTTTCCGGATTCCATGTAATATCAAATTCATTGGTTCCATTTTTTACGATAACATATTCAAACTGATGTATTTCATTCGTGTTTTTATCAAAAAGACATATCGCAGTTGTGTCGGAAAAAGCTTCTAATCCAATAAATTCTCCTTCTTCATTAACAATTCGTAAAGAATCTAAATTATAAAGGTTAACAAAAGGCTTTTTATCATAGCTTTGAAATACACCATCAGCATCAGTAGAACCATTTTTATGATTATAATTGAAAGTATGCAAATACATCATAATTTCACCTTGATAAAACAATTCACCATCTTCACGTGCTTTCATTGAACAAAAATAAACTCCGGGATGAACACTATTATCTTGATTATCTTCACCATTCCATGCTGTGCTATGACTGCCTTCAGATTGTTCTTCTAAAGTAAAACTATCAATATTTGTTCTATTAATATCCCGAATATTTATCTCAACAGAACATTCTTTTCCTAAATTATAATAAATATTTGTTTGAACTCTTGATGGCCATTCGAATTCATTAAGAAAAGTAATATCAAATTTATTGATCAAAATGATATTTAAATCTTCAACCGGATTACCATCTAAGTCTTTTACATTAATTTTAAATGAGAAATCATCTTTTTCAGAATCAGTGATACAGCTCAATAGAGTTAAGCATACAATTATAATTAAAATATATTTCACTATTCTTTCCCAATCTCAATACCACGTTTGATAGCGAGAAGGTTCAATTCCAATAATTTGGGATTTTTCTTTTCTAAGAAAGCAGTAAGATCTTTTTCTATAGTTTCATATTTGATAAGACCTGTTTTACCAATCACTATACCAATTGCGATCATGTTCAAAACACGATCCGAGCCGATTTCATTGGCAATCTGGTTCATTGGGGCATAAATCTCATCAACATTATCTCTATTCAGTTTGTTTGGACATAAATCTGTGTTGGCAATCATTAATCCGCCCTCAGTAATCAATGGACCGAATTTATCAATAGAAGGTTGGTTTAGAGCTACGAGAATATTGGGAAATGAAACTAACGGTGAAGCAACCGGTTTTTCTGAAACGACGACAGAAACGTTGGCAGTTCCACCTCGCATTTCTGGTCCGTAGGATGGTAACCATGAGACGTTTTTCCCTTCTCTCATTGCTGCTTTAGTGATAAATTTTCCTACAGTAAGAGCACCTTGTCCACCGAATCCGGAACATATAATTTCAGTTTTCATTATTCTCCTCCTTCTAAAGATTTATCTCGGAAATTTCCAAGTTTGAAGAATGGATACATATTTTCTTTTGCCCATTTCATAGCATCCAAAGGAGTCATTCCCCAGTTTGTAGGGCAAGTAGAAACAAATTCTACTAAGGTAAATCCTCGTCCTTCTTTATTGAATTTCATTGCTTTTAATACAGCTTTTTTGGCTTTGATAATATCTTGCGGAGAAAGCAAGGATACTCGTTCAACATAATATGGTGCTCGTAAACTTGAAATAAGCTCACAAACTTGTATCGGGTAACCAATATCCGCTACATCTCTCCCATAAGGTGATGTGGAAGTTTTCATATTTGGTAAAGTGGTAGGAGCCATTTGTCCGCCGGTCATTCCATAAATTGCGTTATTTATGAAAAATACACTAATATTTTCACCACGATTGGCAGCGTGAATGATTTCACTTGTACCAATTGCAGCTAAGTCTCCATCGCCTTGATAAGTAAAAACGTGCATATCAGGTCGAGCCCGTTTCATACCGGTGGCAACTGCCGGAGCTCTTCCATGGGCGGCTTCTGCCATATCACAATTAAAAAATTTATAAGCGAATACAGAACAACCAACAGGTGCAACTCCCATAGTTTGATCTCTCATATCAAGCTCGTCCATTGCTTCTGCAATAAGACGATGAGAGATTCCGTGAGTACAACCGGGACAATATGTAAAGGCTAAATCCGTTAATGATTTTGGTCTTTGTGCTATTACTTTCATTTCTCCTCCTGTAACCACTCTTCTAATTGTGCTTTGATCTCTTCCGGAGTAAAGAGTATTCCGCCTACTTTTCCCATAAATTTTACAGGAACTTTTCCATTAACTGCCAGTCTCACATCTTCAATCATTTGTCCGAGATTGAGTTCAAAGACAGCAACTTTTTTTACGTTATCTGTAATAGCTTTTTTGATAGCATCATAAGGATATGGCCAAACTCTGATAGGTCTGATAAGTCCAATATTGAATCCTTCCGTATTCAATTGATCAACAGCTGATTTTACAAGTCTGGAAGCAGTTCCGAAAGCAACACACAAAATTTCATTATCATTATTTAAACTATATTCTTCCCATTTCTGTTCTTTTTCTGTGATAACATCATACTTTTGTCCAAGTTTTATCACATGTTGTTCTAAAATTATCGGGTCAATTTCCAAAGAATTTATCTCATGATGATGATGATTCGGTTCAGGTTGGTTAGGATGAATACACCAATCGAAATGTTGTTTATTGAGTTCTTCTATCTCCTCAGTGGTTTTCATAGGTTGAAATTCTACTGGTTCCATCATTTGTCCCAAAAGTCCATCAGACAAAATCATTATCGGATGACGATATTTATCTGCCAAGTCAAATGCATCCGAAGCAGAATCTGCAAACTCTTGAACGGTACTTGGAGCAATCACGATCATCTTATAATCACCGTGTCCGCCACCTTTCACAGCTTGAAAATAATCTCCCTGAGCAGGTTGAATGTCTCCTAAGCCGGGACCACCACGCTGTACATTTACAATTACTGCCGGCAAATTTGCTCCGGCGAGATATGAAATTCCTTCTTGTTTCAATGAAATTCCCGGTGAAGATGAAGAAGTCATTGCTCTCTTACCACAACCAGCTGCCCCGTAAACCATATTTATGGCAGCAATCTCACTTTCTGCTTGAATAAATGTTCCCTTTGCTTTGGGCATCATTCGTGACATATATTCTATCAATTCACTTTGAGGTGTAATCGGATAGGCAAAATACAAACGGCAACCAGCTCGGATAGCAGCTTCAGCAACTGCTTCATTGCCTTTCATCAATACTTTTTCTCCCATAAAAATCCTCCAAATTTATTTTTCTATTGTTATTGCTACATCAGGACAAGTGGTATAACACAATTTGCAGGCAATACAGGCTTCTTGGTCGAAGCACTCTGCAAAGTGATAACCTTTGATATTAATTGTTTCAGAAAACCGAATAATTTTTTTGGGACAAGCAGCTATGCATAGTCCGCACCCTTTACAATATTTTGGATCTACCGTCATTCTTGCCATAAATTGTCTCCTTTTCCTTAGATTTTAATTTTATTTTTTAGTTAATTCTTTTTAATGATAAAACTTGTCAACCATATTTCCAATTTACTTATTTTTGTTTTATTTGATGCGGAGTAACATAATAATTAATATTTTCCACATCATTTTTTTTATCTAACTTATCCGAAATAGTACAGCTTCGATTTGATAAGAAGATTTTTCAAAACTATGTAACTTGTTCATTTCCGTTTTAGAACTCATCCTGCTGTCCTTCTCTTTGATCAAAGAGAAGGAACATAAGAAAAGCAAGAAGAGAAAAAGCTAACCCTGCACTTAAATCTACCAAGAGATGAAATCATAGGAATAATGCATAATTTTAGTGCAGGGAGAGTTAGATAACTGATAATAAAGTAACCATTTACAGCAGCCATTATCCCCAGCTTACTCCCAAAACAATAGAAATCAATGAAACCATGATCAGTTATCTATATGAATTACTATTATACAACTTTCTAATATTATACTGATGAGATATTCTATTCAGAAGTATTTTTGCACTATTCAGAAGACAATTTCGATATTCAGAAGACGATTTACAGTCTTCAGAAGATAATCTTCATTATATAGTTATAAAATTCCATTAAAATTATTAACTTCTGAAGATGGTAAATTATCTTCTGAATACCAAAGGTCTATATTATAATATTAAATTGTAAAGAAAAGGCTTTGTAAAGAGAAATCTGATCAATGAAAAATGCTTTCGGAATAAGATGTTACTGCTTCTAATTAATATCCATAAGATACTTTTTGGCGGACTCAATAATCTCTTTATCAATTCCTAAAATCTCAGCAATCATCAAAGCTGCCTGCGGTACTTTTGCCTTAGAATTGAGATGTATCAAAGAATAATCCATATATTTATGCAGTTCTTCTAAGCGTTTTGACAGAATTTGGTTATCATCTATGTGTAGCTTCTTATAATTTTGCTGAGAAAGTCCGACAATCTGGTAATGAGCAGATTCTTTAAGAGTTGATGGAGCATTAAAATGAGTGGCGAATAATACAAGACAATTCTTTTTAGAAAGATGCTCAAGGATAGCTTTAGAAAAAGCTTCTCCTTCCTGTGGATTTGTTCCTCTGGCAAATTCATCAATTAGAAAAACAGAAAATCCATATAGTTTTATGGCATTATTTAATGAAACTATTTCAGAGCCAAAGCTACTCAAATCCATCCTATTTGCTTGAATTCCACTAAAATAAATTGAATCTATTAGAGGAATCATAGCATTTTTTGCAGGAACAGGTATTGTATAAGCTGCCATAAATAATATTTGCCCAACTGTTTTTAAAATTGTAGTTTTACCAGCCATATTTGCACCGGTAATAACATTTAGTTTTTTTGAAAAAGAAATATCAATTTTTTGAAAATCAATTTTATCATTTTTGAGTTTCCAATAGATAGGTAAATTACAAGCAGATTTAATTTCAATCCGATTTTCTTCAATAATTTCAGGAATTGTACAACCATTTTGCAATCCGAAATAAGCTTTTGCCAATAACCAATCAAAATGGGAAATATCTTCAATTATCTCAAGTATAGTTTTTTTGTATGGCAAAATTTCCAAAGTTATTTCTTCTCTGATTTTTTTCCCGAGTTTCATTAATTCCAAAAAATCAGAATTAATATCCTGTTCAATCCTAACAATTTCAGAATTTTTTGTTATTACAAAATGTAGATTTGCAAAATTTTCAGATTCAAGATGATAGTATTTACTATCTTGTAATTTTTCTAACAAAACACTATTATATCGAGAAACAACAATCTTCTCAATAGGTAAATCAAGATTTAATTCATTCTGAGCTTCCTGAAGAAGTTTCCCGAATAAATGTTTTTTTTTAATCTTTATATCAAATATTTTATGTCTTTTTATAGCAAAATTTTCATCATAAAGATCACTTATAAAAAAAACCGGAGAGTTTTGATTTTCCGGATCAAGTAAATTGAAGATTTCGGTTAGATTGGGAAAGAAAAATTTATCTTGAATATTATTTTCGACAATAATTTTTCTAAAACGTTGGTAAAAAAAGATGAAATTTTTAATTTCTTGAAGTTCAAAAATTTCTAAGACTTTAGTTGTTTCAATATTTTGTATAATCAAACTGATATTTTCCAAATGAGAAAATATCAAGGAAAGATCTTCATAAAATTGAGGTGATTTTTGTAAGATTTTAAACAGTTGTTCTGTTAATGAAAATTCATAATGAACATCATTTTCCATTCCTTTCGTGAAAGGTTCAACCTCTTTTTTCCACTTCTGTCCTAATACCGAAATCGGATTGATCTCGCTCCAGATCAAATCAATGTTCAAAATATTATAAGTTGCTTTTGAAATAAACATAATTGTTACCTCGCATTCCTAAAAAATACAAAAATTAGCCACAGACTTACACGGGCAAAAAATAAAAAATAAGCCACTAATTCGCTAATAAGAAAAATAATCCCTCTAACTCCCCTGCACCTAAATTCGGAATTTTTCGATAATTGTATTATTTCTTATATTATTTAGGTGCAGGGGAGAACTGCTCCCTTCCCTTCCCTTTGCGAAGGGGAAGGTTTGGGGATGGGGTTTATTTTTCTCTTTTCTTTTTCTTAATTCGTGCATTCGTGGCAAAAATCTTTTTTCTTTTTCCTATCTTCACACTTGCTTCTGTAATATCAAACACTTTAACATCAGGAAATTTAAACCTTATTGAGTTCCGCAAATCATCACAATCAATATGCTCACCATTTACAGCAAAGCTATTTACAACGATTCCTAATAATTTAATAGGATGTTGAGTATAAAGTTTTATGTTCTTTTTCATATTCTCAAAATTGTGAAAATTCAAATGAATATTAAAAGCATTTTTAAGGATCAGGTCAAAATTAAAATTCAGAAAAGTAGCTTTAATAATTTTCCAAGATTTATCAGTGATTGCTCCGGGGATATATATTTTATTAATATTTTTTTGATTAATAATCTTGTTTAATAATTTTTTCTCATTTCCATAAAGAGATGCAAAATCAAGTTCTTCGATATGATTATCATACTGAATTGTTATATTTGATTTATCATTGAAATTTTTTTGTAATGGAATTTTGCTCAATTCAACAACTCTTGATAATTCATTAAATATTACAGATTTACTGCCTACTTCAGGACTAACTACTAAGAAAAAGTTCTTTATCTTAGGTGATAATAAAATTGATTTACGATCTAATGAACCATCAATGAGAATTTGTTCTGCACCTTCTGCAAGTATAATTTCACTAAGTTCTATTTGATCATTAACAGATGATGGACCTACAATCTCAGTATTCAAGGCAACGAGTGATTTCACCAACCAAAGTGTTTTACCACCGGTTTGAAAGGGTAATTTACGAATTATCTTGATAAATGGTGAATTTGATTGAGCGATATGAGCAAAGGTTGAAAAAAAAGTATTGGCGGGAATATAAACTTTGGGTTTTTTATTCCCACCAACAAGGTCAAAATCTTCTCCATCTCTTCCGGTGGTAATGATTCCACGTTCGTCGGCAGGGAATGTATTATTTAACCAATTTAAAAAAGATGTTTTACCGGAATTTTTTGACAGACCGATTATAGCGATAATTTCGCTATTTTTTTCTTTTTCTACGGGGAAGATCACTTGGTTCAAGAGTAGCTTTATCTCCTCTCATCAGAGCCATCACTCCTTCTTTGGAATGATTTCCTTTTTTAACAAATTTATTATAATTTTCAGCTCTCTGTTCTTCGCAAGTTGGTTCGGTATAGGTTGTTATCACACCTTCGTAATTTCTTAGGATTACTTTACCTACTCCCATTGAGATAAGATAGTTCGGTTGAATTGGAATTTTTCCACCACCACCGGGAGCATCAACTACAAAAGTTGGTATACAAAGTCCGGAAGTATGCCCACGTAAAGATTCAATTATCTCAACTCCTCTGGCGACCGGAGTGCGAAAATGGGCGATTCCTTTGGATAGATCACACTGATAAATATAATAGGGACGAACCCTGTTTTTTACCAATGTATGCAAAAGATCTTTCATAATATCAGGATCATCATTTATTCCTTTGAGAAGAACCGATTGGTTTCCCATCACTATCCCATTATCAACCAATTTTGCTATAGCTTTTTTTGAATCTTCACTCATCTCATTAGAATGATTAAAGTGAGTATTCATCCAGATTGGTGGATATTTTTTGAGGATTTTGATGAGATCATCAGTTATCCTTTGTGGCATAACGACTGGTGTTCTGGTTCCAATTCTGATTATTTCCACATGCTCAATTGATGTTATCTTCTCTAATATTGTATCCAAACGTTCATCAGATAAAGTAAGTGGATCTCCGCCACTGAGGATTACATCACGAACTTCAGGATGATTTTTGATATATTCTACAGCAGCATCAATTCTACTTGCAGGACTGGCTGCATCTGTTTCACCGGCGAGACGTCTTCTTGTACAATGGCGACAGTACATAGCACATTGATCTGTAACGAGAAGAAGAACTCTATCCGGATAACGATGAGTAAGTCCGGGAACGGGTGAATCTTCATCTTCATGCAAAGGATCATCCATATCAGAATCTTCAAAATGAGTTTCAAAAATTCTGGGGATTGCTTGCAAACGAACAGGATCATTAGGATCATTCTCGTTTATTAAAGATAAATAATGCGGAGTAATTGCGGTTCTAAACGGGAAATTTGCCGTTCTTAATACTTTTTCTTCAGAACCTGTTAAAGATATGTATTTCTTTAACTTGTCTAAAGATGTAATTCTGTTTCGTAATTGCCATTTCCAGTCATTCCATTTTTCCTGACCAACTGATTGCTTTAATTCCATAATTGACATCATATCTTCCCAAAAGATTAATCTGTATATCTTTCTTTGAATAATTTCATCAAGACAGGATTACGTTTCAAAAGATCAACAGAGATGATCGCATGATTATGAGCATAACCGTTTCCTAATATCATATCTACATCTGCCCCAATACCTTCTGCTCCTAAGGCTGCTTTGGTGAAACTTGTTGCCATTGAGAAGAAATAAACCATTCCTCTATCTTTACAAGCTAAAATTGATCCCATCTCAGTATCTTCTATATTTACTACATTTACCACAACATCTGCCATCTTGCCATTAGTTGCTTCTTTCACAACTTTTTCAATTCCCAGGGCATCTGTAGCACTTGCCAAAAGGACTTCATCACAACCTGTTTGCCGGCAAGTTTCAAAATATTTTTCGTTACGTACAATTCCAATTACTTTTCCTGAAACGCCAGCTCTTTCTTTGGCTACTGCATTGCATAGAATACCGGATTTCCCGTTTGCTCCAATGATCACAACATTATCACCGGGTTTTACCAGTCTTTCAACTTGAGCGGGTGCTCCAGCTACATCAAGAACTGATAAGGCTAAGTTTTCATCCATATCATCCGGTAATTTTGCATAGATTCCAGAGCTGAAAAGAATTGCTTGCCCTTCAATCTCAGCTTGATCTTTGTCTAATAAAACTTTTACTACTTTTTTTACTTTGAGAGGAGTAAGGGAAAGTGAAACCAGTGTAGCAATTTTATCACCAACTTTTACTTTGTCTTTCATCTCAAAATTTGGTCCAAGCTCTTTTACAGTACCGATAAGCATTCCACCGGAACCTGTATCTTCATTTTTGTGTTTCCCTGTTCTATCTGTGAGGTCAATTATATGATTGGCAAAAGCTTTTTCCAGACCAGCGTGACCCTTTTTTTCAAGTTTTGTTTTGATTTGATGAAAGGATGCTGAATCAATATTCAAGCGAATAACATCTATAAGCATCTCATTATCCCAAATTTCGCTCATATCATTGTTTACAATGCGAGCTGGTTGTGGTAAAATACCGATTGGCTCTACAACTCTATGTGTTCCGTAACGATTTCCACCTGTTTTCATTATTTCCTCCGAAATATTTTTTTGTGAGCACTTTTTAAATCTGAAAATTTATGTCAATAATATTAGAAATGTTTTTTTGGGTGGTGTAAATAGGGTAAATTTAGGATAATTACGAATTAGGAATTACGAATTACGAATGTGAAGAAAGAGAGAAAAAGGATTGCGGGATTAGTTCAAAAACTGAAACCCCTTCGATTGAGGATAGAATATGAACTCGTTACTAAGCCACAGCTTAGCGAGAAACAATATGAAGCAGGGCTTCTAACGTTATTGTGTTCCCAAGCTGGGGCTTAGGAACAAGAGTAGGATTTTGTTACCAGCTGGTGTTCGTATCAACTGTATTTGTAAACTTTTGTTAGAATAGAATCCAATTATTCATCATTTTTTTCGTATCCTTCATAATAATAGGATTGCTCTATGCCCTTAAAAATAATTTCTCGGTTATTTATTTCATCAGTCAAGTTAGCTGAAAGCAATGTCCTTATTTCCAAATCATTAACAGGGCTTCTTTCCATTGCCTGCAAGTAAAAAATTTTGTCTACAAACTGCCAGTTTACAACTTTTTTCAGTTTCGTTTTTAGGAGCATATCCAGCCATATACGCATTGTTCTTCCATTACCTTCCATAAAAGGATGGGCAATATTCATTTCTACATATTTGATTATGATTTCTTCAAAAGTATTTTCAGGCATTTGTTCAATTTTTACCAAAGCTTCTTTCAGGTACAATGCGTTTGCAAACCAAAACCTCCTTTTGTAATGTTTTTTGGGCGTATTTGCCCTGCAAAATCATACAATCCATTAAACAGATAGCTATGTATTTGTTGCAAACCTTTCGTTGTACCAATTTCAAATTTGTTAATATCGCCTGTTTCAAATAAGCGATAAGCATTTTCCACTTCAATTTTCAATTTTTCAAACTCTCCCTCGTTCCCTCTCTTTATCTAAAGTGAGGGATGACTTTTGTTCTTATTTTTCCTGCTTTTCTTATGTTCCTTCTCTTGAAATTAAGAGAAGGACAGCAGGAAGAGTTCTTAAGGAAATAATCAGATTAAACATTAACGATCATACCTTGACGCAGAGCATTGGAACGAGATAAAATCATCATTTAAAACTCGTTACGAAGTTCGTCTTCGTAATGTCTCTAGTATTCCCAAGATAAACATGGGAACGAGTTGGAATTTGGATTTTTGGGTATTACTTTTTTTATCTTTTTATTTTATCCCCTCCACGATTTGTTCCAATCCTAGTTGTACCACCAACTGATAATTCAGGATTGGGAGTTCGTTTTGTGTATTTTCCTTTTGAATTGTATATTTTCAATTCTATAAGGTCTGGTCTATTGCGTATTTCAATCCAGTATTCTTCTCTTACATTTTCATCAATTTCTATGGGGTGTAATACAAAAAAGTAATAATCATAAGCAATAGATTAAATTTAAAAATAACTG
>JAIORE010000186.1 GCA_021108315.1 Candidatus Cloacimonadota bacterium | reverse complement strand
TCTTTTAATAACAGTAAATTATGGAATTAGGAATATCTTAACTGGTAAACATGGGATAAAAGAGTAAATTCATGAAAAAAATCAAATTGTTTATACTTATCTGGCTATTTATAATTTTATTAACTGATTCAAATGGAGAAACCAAATCCAGAACCTTAATAAGCTTACCAAGGAGCATATTTCTGAGCAAGAAAAAGCTTTAGAATACGCTTATGATGCTATTAAAATTGCAGTGGAAATCAATGATAAATCCGGTGAAGCGAAAGCTTGGCAAAATATCGGTTTGATTTATTATTACAAAGAGCAATATGAGAAATCCATACAGTTTCAGAATAAAGCTCTAAAAATTTTCACAAATCTAAATGACAAGCAGGGAATTGCAAGTACCAATGCAAATATAGCTATATCTTATTATAATTTAAAGAATTACGATATTGCATTGAGTTCTCTAAAAAAATCTCAAATCCTATTTGAAGAATTAAATGATAAAACAGGTTTAGCAAGTACTTTCAATAATATTGGAAATATCTTTTTTGATCAAGGCGATTTGAAACAAGCTCTATTGAACTATGAAAAAGCACTAACTTTTCAAAGGGAAACCGATAATTTTGTGAGTATCAGTTCAATTTTGCAAAATATTGGTTTGATCAATAATTATTTTAGCAACTATCAGGAAGCTTTGCAGGCATATCAAGAGGCATTTGAACTTCAAAAAAAAATCGGTAAAAATGAAATTGATCTCTCTTTGAAAGGCAATATTGGAATTATCTACAATCAAATGGGAAATTATAACGAAGCTCTGAAGATTTTTGATGAGATAAAGATACATTTCGAACAAGAAAAAAACAAAGAAGGTCTGGCAATAACTTTCGGAAATCTGGGAATTGTCTATAATAATTTGGGAGATCATGATAAGGCGTTGGAATATTATTTTCAATCATTAAAAATAAAAGAAGAACTTGAAAATGAAGAAGGTATTGCAAATTCACTTAATAATATTGGACTGATCTATGAGAAAAATAACGATAATGAAAATGCAAAAGAATATTATTTGAGAGCATCATCAATTTATAAAAAAATTGGTAATGATGATGGATATGCGGCTACACTGGGAAATCTGGGAGTTATTTCTCGAAATCAAGATAATTATCAGCAAGCATTAAAATTTTATGAAAAATCGTTGCAACTTTACCAAAAAATCGGAAATAAAAAGGGAGTAGCAAATACATTAAATAATATCGGTTTGATATATGAAAAATTTAGTGATTATGATGAAGCATTAGACTATTGTGAAAAATCTTTAAAGATTCAAGAAGAGATCGGTAGCAAAAAAGGGATTGCTAATACTGCTAACGATATTGGAACTATTTTATTGAAAATGGGAAAATATAAAACAGCGTTACCATTTCTGGAAAAAGGGATCGAAGCAGCACAAGAAATAAACGCAAAAGATCTTTTGAAAAATAGTTATGATTCTTTTTATGAATATTACGAAAATCTCGGAGATTTTGAAAAAGCCCTCTATTTTTACAAACAATTTTCGACAATCAAAGATAGTATTTTTTCTTTAGAAAGTAAACATCAAATCGCAGAATTACACACTCAATATGAAACCCAAAAAAAAGAGAAAGAGAACGAATCCTTTAAGTTGGAGATTGAAAAGCAGAAGCTGATAAAATTTAGATTATATTACGGATTTTTCCTTTTAATTGCTCTTACTTTGCTATTTCTGTATTTGTATCAACACAAAAAGAGATTGAATAAAAAATTAGAAAGTAGAGTTGAATTAGCTTTGAACAAACAAAAGGAACAGCAACAGATTATTTTTCATCAAGCTAGTTTGACCTCTCTCGGTGAATGGGCTGCCAGTATTGCACACGAAATAAATCAACCTTTGCAGAATCTATTATTATCTACAGAAACCATAGAGATGGATATTTCTGATCATCAGGTAGAAAAAGATGATATTTCCACTCAAATTACAGAAATTTATGAAGATATTAACCGAATCAGAAATATTATTGATCACATCAGGGTTTTTTCCAGCCAGCAAAAAAGTGAAATTGAAGAAGATTTTAATATTAATAAACCAATTAATTATGCTATCAATATGATTATCAAAAAATTCAATAAACTAAATATTCGCTTAGAAACAGAATTATCAGAAAATATAGGCACAATTAAGGGAAATCCTTACAAATTTGAACAGGTAATTTTGAATTTGCTTTCAAATGCTAAAGATGCAGTAGAAGAAAAATCAATAGAATTACCCAATCATAAAAAAAATGTAAAAATCAGTAGTTATGAGAAAAATAATCAGATTTTTGTGGAAGTTTATGATAATGGAAGTGGAATTCCCGAAGAGAAATTTACAAATGTACTCTTACCATTTTATACTACGAAAGAACTTGGAAAAGGTACTGGATTGGGTTTGTCCATTTCTCTGAATATTCTCAAAGAGATGAACGGTGAATTGCAGATTCAAAGCAAAAAAAATGAATTCACTTTGATGAAAATTTCGATTCCGGTGGAAAAAACTTGAAACCACTAATTAACACGAATTTTCACGAATGAAGAAAAGAAAAAGATTTTACCACAGAGGACACAGAGAACACAGAGGAAGAGAATAAAAGGAAATCTAATTAATTTAATGATTTTGAATAAATGTCGCGACTCTGTAGCTCAAATCCTGCATATTCTTGTACCGAACGCTTACCATTCGGCTACAGAGATATCGCTTCTCCGAAGCTGAATACAACCGCAGAGCGGTGAAATTTCTGTAGACCCAAGCGTAAGCTTGGGTAATAATTATATAAAACAAATTGGAACTCTGTAGGAGTGACATAATATTATTAAACAGCATAGTAAAAACTGCATAACGCAGAGCGTCATCAATTGTATTCCACGCAGAACATTGGAACAAGATAAAAATTCATAGTTTCAAAAAAAGGATAAACAAATGAAAACAAAATTTAATAAAGTAAAAATTGAACATCTGCTAGCTTCTGTTCTTAAGCCAACACGCTACATCGCCCAAGAGATAAATAGTTACAACAAAATCCCTTCTGATGAAACAATCAATTTTTGTCTCGCTTTTCCAGATGTTTATGAAGTGGGTTTTTCCCATTTGGGTTTAAAAATATTGTATAGTATTCTAAATAAAGAAAATAATGCTGTTGCAGATAGAGTTTATGCTCCTTGGACGGATTTTGCAAAAATTCTTCAAAAAGAAAAAATTCCCCTGTACGGCTTGGAAAGTTTTTTCCCACTTACAGATTTCGTTGTAATAGGATTCACTTTGCAATCGGAACTTACTTTCACAAATATTCTTTATATGCTTGATCTCGCCAAAATTCCTCTATTCTCGAAAGATAGAGATGATAATTTTCCAATTATTCTCGGTGGAGGACCTTGTGTTTCCAATCCGGAAAGTATGGCAGATTTTTTTGATGCATTTCTGATTGGTGACGGAGAAGAAGCAATTATTGAGATTAAAAATGCTCTTCTTCTAACCAAAAATAGTTCTAAAAATGAAAAGTTACTCAAATTAAGTGAAATAAATGGAGTTTATATTCCAGCATTTTATGAAACGAAAGCCGGTTTTATGCAACCTAAAATCCCAAACATTCCTCCCAAAATCAGAATCAGGAAATTTATGGATTTTGATGACGTGGAAAAACAGCATAAAAATCAGCTGGTTCCTTGGATGCAAGCAACTCATAATCGTTATGTTTCAGAAATTATGCGAGGATGTTCTCGTGGATGTCGTTTTTGTCACGCTGGGATGTTCTATCGTCCGGTTCGGGAACGTGATCCGGACAAAATTATTGGTTTAGTAAACGAAGGTTTGCAGAATGATGGTTGGCACGAAGTCGCTTTAACTTCTCTTTCCTCAAGTGATTACAGTTGCATTAAATATACTTTATACGAACTTTATAAAAATCTGGAAAGCACTCGGACTTCTATTTCATTACCTTCTTTACGGGTAGACTCTTTGGATGATGAAATTGTCAAACTTCTGAATGCGATGCACCAAACCGGAATGACTATTGCACCGGAAGCGGGAAGTCAGCGATTACGAGATATTATCAATAAAAATATTACAGAAGAAGATATTCTCAAAGGAGTTGAGATCGCTCTAAAAAATGGTTGGAGACAGATGAAACTCTATTTTATGATAGGGCTACCTTTTGAAGAGCAATCTGATATTCAGGCAATTGTTGATCTTATGGAAAAAATTGTAGGAATTTCACGTAAACAGATTCAAATAAATATTACCGTTTCACCTTTTGTGCCAAAATCTTTCACACCTTTTCAGTGGGCAGCAATGGAAAATACGGAAATTCTTTTGGAAAAAATTTATTTCATCAAAAATTCTCTAGCAAAGTATAAATTCATCAAAGTAAAACACCATTCAATCGAAAAACTGATCTTGGAATGTGTTTTGGGAAGAGGTGATAGAAGTGTTTCAGAATGGATTTATCAAGCATATAAAAATGGAGCAATTTACGATGGCTGGATGGAATTCTTTGATTTCTCAATATGGGAAAAATCTGCCAGAGATATTGATTTTGATTTTATTAAGTTTTTGCAGAAAAAAAGTTTTGAAGAGACTTTACCTTGGGATCATATCGATATTATGATTAATAAAGATTTTTTGCTTGATGAATGGAATAAAGCCAAGCAAATACAAACAACAGTTGATTGCAAAACAGATTATTGTACAAATTGTGGAGCTTGTAATATTGAAATAAAACCGATTTATAAAAAAAGTCCTGAAATTGTTTTACCGGAAATAAAAAAAATAGAGATTATAAATCATCAAGTAAGTTTTTACTACCGCATTTTTTATGCTAAAACTGGATTAATGAGGTTTGTAGCTCATCTCGATCTATTAAGAATGTTGCAAAGATCACTTCGTAAATCAAAATTAGCCATCTCATATTCGCAAGGATATACTCCACGTCCCATTTTCGCTTTGGGACCACCTTTGTCACTCGGAGTGGAAGGTGAAAATGAGTATGTTGATATAAGTCTTAGAGAAAAAGTGAAAACAGAATTAGTTTTAGAAGAATTTAAAAAAATACTTCCTCAGAATTTAGTTTTGAATGACGTGATTATTTTGCCAACTAAAGATTTGAGGTCAATGGATTATTATCTTTTTGAAGAAATTCACGTTTATCCTAAAGCAGATATGGAGAAAAGTTTTATAAAAAATATTGAACTTTATCTTAGTAAAGATACTTGGAAAATAGAAAGAGTTCGTAAGAAAAAGGTAAAAATATCTGATCTTAAGGATATTATACAAAAAATGTCTTGGGATAATGATCATTTTATTGTTGTAAAAAAACGAACCGGAGCAAGTATTTATGATATTCTGAACTTCGTTTTTAGGATAGAAAGAGAACAAACTAATGATTTGCGAATAGTAAGGAAACGGTTTTTGAGATTACAGTAGAGCAATTTTTCTTTATTGTTATTATTTTTTATTGGAATGTTGTGTAGCACCTTTCTCAATGTGTATTGTTTATTTTACACTTGGAGTATTATACAATAGATTTATTTTAGGGTTTTATTTTCAACATTGCAATATTGAGTTGCTTTTGAGACATATTATTTTACGATAAAAAAATATTCTGTTTATTGGAAAGAATTGTGCTTGTTAATTATTAATTGAATTTACAATTTTTTAGGAGGAAATTATGAAAATTTTCACTTTTGCTGTTTTATTATTGTTTTTGGGAATTATTTATGCAAATCCTGTTATGCCACATTTCTTTAGTGAAATCTATTTTGAAGGAGATGAGTGGGTTTTAGAAATTTATGATTATTATCAATATGAAGAGATATATAACCTCAATAACGCTTTTCTTGTTGCTAATGATGATACTTCTTTTTTTCATAATAATATTACTTTTAATGAAAATGAAGTTTTTGTAGTAACTAATGCTGATCTTCAGAGTAATCTATTTATTGATAAAACTGGGGATAGTATTTTTTTTGGCTTTTATTATGGTAATGATTGGTCAATCATTGATGAGTTGCAGTATGGAAACGAGTGGATAAGTTATCCTTATGATGGACAATCTATTTGTATTAATCCAGTTTATTTCGATGAATGGGAGGATTATAATTTTTTTCCAGTAAAAGAAAATAATCCCACTATTGGGTATAATCCGTTTTCTGTCAATTCCTATGGAACTATTAATGGCTATGTTTATGATATATACGAAAATCCTGTAAATAATGCTATTCTTAATTATTTAGGGGTTAATCAAAATCTATTTCAATCTGATGAGAATGGTTTTTTTCAAAGAAATAATATTCATGGTAGAAATTATCTTTTAAAAGTATTGATTGATGATACACTTTTTGGAGAACAATTTATCACTGTAGAACCGGATAGCACAACAACAGTAAATTTCTACACAACTTACATTCCACAAGCAGCAAATGAAAATAAATTATCTACACCTAATAAAATCTTGTCAAATTATCCAAATCCCTTTAATCCTTTTACAACTATAAAATTCAATGCTTCAAATGCTCATAATGCCAAAATCGAAATCTTCAACAGCAAAGGTCAAAAAATAGAAACTTACAATTTTAATGGAGCATTGCTACAATCAGAAAATAGTTTTACTTGGAACGCAACCAATCAATCATCAGGAACATATTTCTATCGTCTGGAAATTGATGGAAAAGTTATCAAAAACAAGAAAATGTTGCTTTTGAAGTAAATCGTACAATTTATGCGTTTACAGAATAAAACATACAAGCAAGGTATTGTGAAAACAGAAAAGAGTTCACGCAAAGATCGCTAAGATAAAGAAACGCTAAGAACGCAGAGAAAAGAAAGAATTAATATCTTATTTATATGATTATTGCATTTTTGAGCAAAACATTTTTTTATATCAAGTAATTTGTTTTTTGTACTTTTTTTCGTGTTAAATTCGTGAAATTAGTGGTTACATATTTTCCAGTTTTATCTGGGTTAGAGAGAATTTATGAAATTAAAAAAAGAAAATCGAAGAAAATTATTTGTTGTCTTGTTCTTAATAACTTCTAATCTAATTTTTGCCCAAATGACTTTTGAAGAAGTAAAAAACAGTACTTTTGGTCATGGAATTAGCATCAGTCAACCGAGTATTTTTGATATAGATAATGATGATCTACTTGATCTATTTGTCTCTGAGTATGGTTATCATGGTGTAATCAGACATTTTGAACAAACCAGTAATATGCTTTTTGATTTCCAACTAATTACAGCTCAATTCAACGGTATAACTTTAGAGTATCCCTCCAAACCGTTTTTTATAGATATTGATAATGATGGACTTTTAGATATGTTAATAGGTGTTCAGGATGGAAATATTTATCATTATGAGCAAGAAGAATCTAATTCGGAAGAGTATGTTTTGATTACTGAGTTTTTTTCTGATATCCAAGATTGGCGACCAATACCAATCCTCAAAGATCTGGACGGAGATGGACTTTTGGATATGATTTGTGGTAGAAGTAATGGTTATTTATCCCATTATGAACAAGTTAATCCAAATTCTTATAATTTTGATTTAATAGATATTTCTTTTAATAATATTGATGTTGGAAATTCTAATAGACCTACATTTGCAGATATTGATGGTGATGATTTAATAGATTTGGTAATTGGCGAAGGAGAAGAAACCAGTGGAAATATTTTTTATTATGAACAGGAATCTCCCAATTCTTATGATTTTGTTTTGATCTCAGATAATTTTTTACCTTTAGATGTTGGGAAATTAACCACTCCAGCATTTGCACATATAGACTATGATTCTAGATTAGACCTTGTGGTAGGCGAATTGGACGGAAATCTGAATCTGTTTGAACAAGATGATATATATTCTCTTGATTTTAATCTTATAACTGAGGATTATATTACAATTGATGTTGGAAAAGCATCCTTCCCGGCTTGTGTAGATATAGATAATGATGGTTTACTTGATATTATTGTAGGAGAATATGATGGAAATTTAAATTTATATGAACAACATAGTTTATACTCAGAAAAATATGATTGTATCTCAAATGATTTTTTGCAAAATGGAAATTCTCGAGCTAACCCAACAATATTTGATATTGATAATAATGGTCTGTGGGATTTATTCATAGGAGGATACTATAGTGAAGCTGTTACTCATTTTGAGCAAATAGCTGCAGAATCTTATGAATTTGAATTGATTACAGAAAATTTTATCACAGTAAATGGAGGAAATTCTGCCTTACATTTTGTTGATATTGATGATGACAACCTATTAGACTTGTTAGTAGGAGTTCATACCGGAAATTTAGTCCATTTTGAACAAGAAAACATAAATTCACGCGAGTTTAATCTAATTACGGGAAATTTCTCTGAAATTGATGCCGGTTCTTATGCAGTTCCAGTGACTATTGATTTTGATAATGATGGTTTACTTGATCTATTAATTGGTGTTTCTTATAATGGTAGAATTCGTCATTATGAACAAGATTCACCAAATTCTTATAATTTTCAATTAGTTGAATCAATATTTGAAGAGATTGATTTAGGCTATATGGCTACAATTACTATTGCTGATATAAATAGCGATAGATTAGATGACATTGTAGGAGGTTCTTACTATGGAGGTTTATATTTTATTGAACAATATTCAGAAATTCAATCTCATTTCACAAAAATCGAAATAGGTGATTTTGTAAATGAAATTAGTTCCTCATCTGCATGTAGTTGTTCTGATTATGATAATGATGGAGATGTTGATCTTTTTGTTACAAATACTTATTATGTAAATTCGAATAATTTGGAAAAGAATTTTTTATACAATAATAATGGAGACGGAACATTTACAAAGGTATTAGATGGTGATATTGCCAATTTTGAAAATTCTTCTCGTAATAGCAGTTGGGGAGATTACAATAATGATGGTCTTAATGATCTTTTTGTAGCAAATGGACAACAATCGAATGGGCATAATTCTTTATTTAAAAACAATGGAGATGGAACTTTTACAACTGTATCCGATATTACTTTTATCGAGGATACTAATAGTACTTATCATGGAGTTTGGGGAGATTATAATAATGACGGTTTGTTAGATATAATAACTTCAACTTATAATGGTACTTATTTATATAAAAGTTTAGATACGGAAACCTTCAGTGAAATGATAATGATTTATGACGGATATCAAGGTGTAAGTAGTATAGATTACGATAATGATAATGATCTGGATTTGTATCTTTCAAGATATTCAACTTCCAATGTCCTGTATAACAACGATGGAGAGGGAAATTTTACCAGAATCTTTGATCTCAATATTGTTACAGATGAGGGAAATTCACGAGGAGCAAGTTGGGCGGATTATGATAATGATTGCGATTTAGATTTATTTGTTTTGAATTCAGAAGAAAATTTCCTTTATTCAAATAATGGTGATGGAACTTTTACAAACATATTAGATACTCCAATCACTACAGATTTAGGAGCATCAAGAAGTGCAATCTGGGGTGATTTTAATAATGATGGGTTTATTGATCTTTTTGTAACCAATAGCAATGATGAAAATAATTTATTATTTGAAAACAAAGGTAATGGTAGTTTTGAAAGAGTAATGCTGGGTGAAATTGTTACCGATTTGGGAGATTCGTATGGGAGTACTTGGTTTGATTCCGATAATGATGGTGATTTGGATTTGTATGTTGTAAATTCACATGATAAAAATGACTTCTATAGAAATGAGATCGGTTCAGAAAACAATTGGTTAAAAATTAAATGTATTGGAAATCAATCAAATAAATCTGCAATTGGTGCAAAAGTAAAAGTAAAATCTCTTATCAATGGGAATCCTACTTGGCAAATACGTGAAATTTCAGGTCAAAATGGATCTTTTAGTCAGAATAACTTACTTCAACATTTTGGACTTGCCAATTCAAATTATGTAGATCATGTAGTTGTTGAATGGCCATCAGGAATTGTGCAAATAGTATCAGATATTGAAGCTAATCAAACTATTACTATTGAAGAAGCAACCGAATCCGGTGTAAGGTTTGAAATAGAGACTAAATATTCCAGTTTTGGACGGGAAATTGTTGTACCTATAATTTTATCCGAAAATAATTATCCCATAAATTCTTTGGAAATAAAT
Source organism: Candidatus Cloacimonadota bacterium (assembly GCA_021108315.1). Taxonomy (GTDB): domain Bacteria; phylum Cloacimonadota; class Cloacimonadia; order Cloacimonadales; family TCS61; genus JAIORE01. Next base: position 5,895 of record JAIORE010000186.1, on the reverse strand, counting down.
CTGAATGGATTTTCTGAGAATTTGGAATTTTTGAGTATTGAAACCGAAGGTTCAATAATTGATGAATCAAATTGGATTTGTACAGCAAATGAAGTTGATAATAATTTGCATATTGTGTCAATTGGTTCACAGTCTTTGCAGGGAACAGGATCGCTCTGTTTTCTGAAATTCCAAGTAAATCAAATGGAAGGGTTTGTACCGATAAATTTTGAATCTCTGGTGATTAATACTTCTGAAATGCTCGCTGAAACTCACAATGGTGGCGTAAATATCATTATTCCGAATTTTGGAGATGTAGACCTGAATAACCAAGTTCAAGCAATAGATTCTAACTGTATTTTGGAGTATTTAGTTGGAGATTATGAGCTAAGCGATATTCAAAAATTAAATGCTGATGTATCTTTTGATGATACTGTTTCCGCTCTTGATGCAAATTTTATTTTGCAATATGTTTCGGGTTTGATAGATTCTCTACCAAATATGGTTGGTGAAGAATACTTGGCTTGCGGAAATATTCAAATGGATAATCAAACTGTCTCAGCAGGAGATTTGATCGAAATCCCATTATATCTTTCTAATGCTGATAATATCTATTCCCTTGAAGCATCTATCTCTTATGATTTTGAATTCGTACAATTCATTTCTTCAGAATATTCTGATATTTTAGATAATTTTATTATTGCAGAAAATGTCACTAATAATTCTGATATTAATTTTAGCGGAACTGGTTTTTATCCTATCAATGAAGATGGAAATCTATTTTTTCTCAATTTTTTGGTATCGGAAGAATTCATTATTGATTCCACAAAAGTTTCCTTAGATATTTTGAGATGGAACGAAAACGATATTCTTTTCAATTCTTCGGAAGCAATTTTATATAATTCTGTATCTGCTAATGAAAATTCAATACCATTAGTTACAAAATTAGGCTCAAATTATCCAAATCCTTTTAATCCAACAACAAAAATTGATTTCCAATTGGCTCAAGAAGGAAAAGTTGCAATTTCTATCTACAATATCAAAGGTCAGAAAGTAAGATATCTAATTGATGAAAATTTCAAAAAAGGTCATCACTCAATTATTTGGAATGGAAAAGATAATTTTGGAAAGTTTGTTTCCAGCGGAGTTTATATGTATAAAATGAATTGTCAAAAATATGAGAAGATCAGAAAAATGTTGCTTTTAAAATGACCAAAAAACTATTAATTTTTCTTTACTTACTACTGGTAAATGTCTTCGTTTGGGCAGGTGATTTACATTTTTTCAGAGAAGACCTTACCTTTGAAATTACGGATGATTCCTACTTTTGTGTGGATGGTGAATATTATTTCAGAAATAGTTCTATGAAAACGCTTAAACAAGTTTTATTTTATCCTTTTCCGCAAGATTCCATATATGGAGAAATAGAAAGTTTAATGGTAATTGAGATAAATGATCCTCAAAATAGTAAAATATCAAAATTCAACTCAAAAGGTGCTTTTTTCAAAGTTGAAATTTCTCCCCAAAGTGAAAAAATCTATCGAATATCTTACCGGCAAAAAATGAAAAGTAATCAAGCGGAATACATTTTATTAACAACTCAACGCTGGAAAGAACCATTTGAGGAAATTCATTATCAACTTGTTTTCCCACTTCAAACTAAGATCGAATATATTTCTTATTCTCCTGATAATATTGGAGTTTTGAATGATAAAAATGTATATTTCTGGGAAAAGAAAGACTTTATGCCGGATCGAAATTTTATTTTGAAGATCGAGAAAAAATTTGAAACCACAAATTAACACGAAATTACTCGAATTAAAGAAAGCGATGAAAAATAATAACAAGGAGGACACATGTCTAAAAAGTACAGATTTATCCAAATAATTTTACTGATAACTATTGTTTTTACAATATCTGGATGTGTTGAGAAAAGTACGCTAACAATTATAAATAGCACTTCTATTACACAAAATATTATTGTAGATTGGAATGATGTAAGGCTTCTTTCTGATGAACAATTTGACACATCTTTTTATCTGGATGATTCTATTATATCTCCGGAAGAGGCAAAAGTTCGTATTGAAATTCCTAAGCACCCTTGGATGCAAGCCAAATTATACTATGTAACTCTTAAACCCGGTAAGAACAAAAAAATCTATTTGAATTTTGATCGGGCTGGTTTAGAAATTAGAAATAATAGTGAAGCATATGCAGGCTATAATATAATTATTTATGAAGTATATTATGCGAAGCAAGATTCTGAGGATTGGAATGAAGTTGTTTTGGAAACGCCAATTGATTCAAATACTTCAAGGGTAATATCAATACCTGAAAATCATAATATAATTAAAATCGTTGATTTATATGGTGAAGAATACACTTTTCAATTGGAATTTACAATTGGAGATACAACTACTTTGAATTTTACAGGATTAGATTGATTGTATTTACTACAGATGGGCTAAGCCCTAAACAAAAATAGTGAGATTTTCTCGTTCCCAAATTTGATTTTGATAACGGAAATTACTCAAATTATGTGTAATTAATGTAACAAATAAAAAATAATACTTGCTCCCAAGACAAACTTGGGAACAAACATTGAAAAATATTTATAGATTATTAGTTGCTAAAGCTGGATTCTGATTTACCAAAAAAGCAACTTTTTCGTATTCTGCCACCAAAGTATCCATAAGTTCTTTGACAGAGATTATTTTATCAATTCGGTAAGCATTTGCACCTGCAAAAGAGAAACCATCACTTAGTTTTCCTATCTTTGAGTTTAATAGAGCTTGAGCTATACAATATAGGGTTGTTCTAAAGTTACAAGTTTTAAGGCATTGCCAATCACATTTAAATGGTTTTTTGATTCCTTGTTCAACATCAGATAAGAATTTATTAAATACAGCTCTACCGGGTAAACCAACAGGGCTTTTTATGATTACAATATCTTCTTTTTTTGCTCTAATATATTCATTTTTGAATTTGATATCTGCATCACATTCGTGAGTTGCTACAAATCTTGTGCCTAATTGAACTCCATCAGCTCCGAGGTTTAGAAATTTATGAATATCAACACCATTGAATATCCCACCTGCTGCAATCACAGGAATTTTTTTTGCAAATTTTTGGATGAATGGTTTAATGGCTGAAACAACCTCAGGAATCAAATTTTCGAGTTTATAAGCCGGATCATCAATCTGACTTTGTTTGAAACCGAGATGTCCACCGGCAAGAGGTCCTTCAACAACTACTGCATCAGGAATATGGGAATAATTCTTTTCCCAACTCTTAAAAATTATTTTTGCAGCTCTTGCAGAAGATACGATCGGAACTATTTTTGCCTTAACACTTTTTACAAAATCAAATGAAATATTTTTGGGAAGTCTAAGCGGAAGTCCAGCTCCGATAAATACTATATCTGCTTCTTCTAAGGAAATTTTTACAAGCTCGGCATAATCCGTAAGAGCCATCATAATATTTACACCAATAATTCCTTTGGTCAATTTTTTTGCTTTTCTTATCTCTTCTCTTAGAGCTATTTTATTAGATTCCCAATGATTTTTTGCTTTTGTATCGTTTGCAGATCCAAGACCAACTGAAGATATTACGCCAATTCCACCTTCATTTGCTACAGCAGAAGCTAATCCAGCCATAGAGATCCCAACTCCCATTCCACCTTGAATAATCGGTAATTTAGCTATTAAATTTCCAATTTTAAGTTCAGGTAATTTTATCACTTTTCCTCCGGTTTATTATTCAGAAAGAATAATTCCCAAAATATTTATTGTATTAATAATGATTAATATCTGTTATTTTTATTATTTCTTTCAGAAAATCAATCATTTATTACCACTTCTAAAATGGTGAACTTTCTGTCATCCCTTTTCTTACCATATTTTTTAATGTAAATGAATTTGCAGAAGTGATATTATCAAAACAAAAATATTTTTAACTACTTGAAGTAAATTATTATAGCATAAACTGTTTTGTTATCATTAAAAGTAGTGAAATTTGATTTGACACAGAAGCTCTATATTTTTGCTAAGTAAAGTATGAATAGTATAATTAGTTACTCGATATTATTTTTTGCGGGAATTGCTGCTGGATTTATTAATACCTTAGCTGGAGGAGGTTCAGCTTTGGTTCTTCCTATTTTGATTCTAATGGGAGTTCCTTCTATGCAGGCAAATGCGACCAATCGTGTTGCTATTTTATTTCAAAATATCACAGGAGCTTCTCAGTTTAGCAAACACAACAAATTACAAGTGAAACCCTTTATTCATATTGTTTTTGCCGTGATTATTGGGGCAATTATAGGTTCTTTTTTCGCTGTAAAAATGCGCTCAGCTATTTTTGATAAAATACTAGGAGTAGTATTAATCGGCATTGTTCTGATGATGTTCAAACCTCATAAAACAAAAAACCGTTTTACTAAAAGAATACCAAAATTTCTGGAATTTATAATTTTTTTAATTGTTGGATTCTATGGTGGTTTTATTCAGGTTGGAATCGGTTTTATATTTTTGTTAACTCTATCATTAGTTGAAGAATTGGACTTGGTTCGGGCAAATGCTCTTAAGGTTTTTATGGTAATGAGTTATACTTTTGTTGCGGTAGCGATCTTTGCATTTTCCAAAATGATTGTTTGGAAGTATGGGATTATACTTGCTTTTGGGAATACAATTGGTGCTTATATTGGCGTAAAAGCTGCTATACAAAAAGGTGATAAATTTATTAGAATTGTGATGGTGATAGCTGTAACACTGGCTTGTTTGAAATTATTTGGAGTTTTTGAACTCTTTAAAAATATGAAACCACAAATTAACACTAATTTATACGAAAAAAGAGAAAAAATACTACTACAAAGCTACTAAGAATGCAAGGAAATATTATGGATTATTTTTTTCACAGTTTTGCAACTTAGCAGTAAAAAAATAGAATTGACTAAAAACAATATTATCAGCTATAATAATATAAGTTTTACAAAAGTTCTTGCTTTTAAGGACGCTTTCTAAAATTTGGAAAGATAAAAATAAAGGAAGATTATACTATGGATTTCAATCCTGCTGAACTGGCACAATTGTTAGAAAAAAAATATCCTGAAATTTTGATTGCTTATATTTTTGGTTCTGCCAAGAATGGTTTTGTCAAAGCAAACTCAGATATTGATTTAGCTGTACTATTAGATGATAATTGTGATAAGTTTATTCAATTTAAGATTGCTGTAGAGTTAGAAAAATTCTATAATTGCAAAGTTGATACAGTTGTTTTAAATTCAGCTAATCCTTTACTGATACACGAGGTTATGCAAAAAGGAAATCGTCTCTTTGAAAGAAATAGTGCAAAAAGAGCAATGTTTGAAGTAAATGCGTTTCGTGATTTTGTTGATAGTTCATATTTCTTAAGGAGAAGATATGCCTAACCAACTTATTATTCTGCGTTTAATATCAAATATCGAAGGTTATCTAAATGATTTGAATAGAGTTGAGGGGATAACTTTTAAAGAATTTACAGATGATTTGATAAAACAAAGATTTATTGAAAGAACTCTTCACATTATTATTGAATCAATTCTTGACATTGCTCATCATATTATTTCCGACCTAAAACTGAGGGAACCAAATTCTTATGCAGATGCTTTTAATGTATTATTTGAAAATAAAATAATCTCTGAAAATACCAGAAATAATAGTAAGTTAATGGTTCAATTCAGAAATAGATTGGTTCATTATTACGAAAAAAATGATCCTGAAATAATATATGGAATTTTGAAAAAACATTTAATGGATATTGTAGAATTAAAAGATGAAGTTCTAAAATTTATTAAGGAAAATGAAAAATAACTTTTAATCAAATATGAGTCCACTCCAAAAACCCTTCCAAAGCCCAAAAAAGATTTTTGATGAAAATTAT
>JAIORE010000248.1 GCA_021108315.1 Candidatus Cloacimonadota bacterium | reverse complement strand
GCTCACTATCTTGGGATTCAATCAAAAGATTGCTAAGCAACTATACCTATTCTACCATATTAATTCCAACTATTGATGGGAAAACTGTTCATCTTCGGAAACCGGGAGAACCGGAGTCCGTCCATAAATTAATTTTTGAAAATTTAGATATTGATTGGAGAAATCTACCCATACATAAAATTAAAATTTAAACTCGTTGCATAGTTGATGTAGTGCCTGAACTCTCAAACCCTCTCGTAGAGCTGATTCTTTTTTGAAATGCGAAAGGTAGGTTAAGTAATAACTATCCTTGCATTAATCACAAACTTAAGTTTGTGGGTAATGATACTGAAAAAATTTTAATAACCGTTTCAACGGTTTATCCTCTGTACCAAGAAGTCACAGAGGGAACATGATTTTGTATTTTAACGCAAAGCGTCTTGAAGTCGTTCCCACGCAGAGCATGGGAACGAGAAATAATGTGAGAAATGCTTCAAAAAGTAATAGTTAGAATCTCCTGTGGGTATATGATCACTATTTGATCATCATCATCTTCTTTACATCTGTAAATTCTCCGGCATTTATACGGTAGAAATATACACCTGAAGCTACTTTACGATTATTGTTGTCTTTTCCAGCCCAAACTACACTGTGATTACCTTTTTCTTTGTTTTCATTTACCAATGTTTTTACAAGCTGTCCTTTTACATTGTAAACCTTCAAGCTTACATTACCGGTTTCTTTTAGTGAGAAGTCTATGGTTGTTTCTGGATTAAAGGGATTTGGATAGTTCGGTGATAGAGAATAGATATTTAGAAGTTCAGGAATTTGTTCTTCTTCAATAATAGATTTTCTTCCACTTTCACTACTGATTACAATATCATCCCAATAGTAAGGATAATTACCAAAAACATAACTGGTAAAACCAATAGCAAAATTTTCTTGAACATCATCCCAACTACTACCGAGTGATACATTAGATACATTACATTCACTCCATGTCCCACTTAGTAGTTCTCTACTATAAGTTCCATCACCATGTAAGGTTAAGCAAACTCTTATATCATGAGCTTGAAAATTTGGACCTACATATATTCCAACATAATTAGACGATGGACGACAATAATAATAATTATCAAAAAGTTGATCAGGATGAGTAAGTAGTATAACGGGTCCATCACACCAATTTGATGTTCTGTTTGTGGGATGTCGAACTGAATAAGTTATCGTTATTTCATCGGATTTCAGGAAAGTCTGGTTAGTAAGAATCGCTTCACCACCATAGCCATTGTGATACATCTTAAGTTCTCCGTCTGTTTCTTCTAAATGACAATCATCACTGCCACTATAACTTCCACTTGTCTTGATCCTTGTTGACCATTTACTTGTATCTAACGAATTATCATTGAAATCATCGCTAACCACTATTGCCGTTGAACCGCTGGCTAAAAATCCCATATCTACTATACCATACATATGACCGGTATAGGTGTAACTTGGGAAACTACCACTCGGAGGATAATAACAGGTACTGGCAATTGTAATATCACCGAGAGTTTTTGGGGTTGAATAATTCTGATAGTATCCATCAGAACCTGCCACAGAAACTGAAGCTCTGTAATATGTCCCTGCTGTAACTGTTACCGGGCAGATCGGAGCATAAGAAAATCCGGCATTATTATCAGTTACGCTAACAGTAGCGAGAATAGTTCCGTTATCTGTCCATAAATTACAAGTTTTGGTATCATTATTACCTGTTCCCCAGAATCCAAGCTCTGTAATTGAACCAGCAACGTTTGGTGTAAATCTGTAACCCATTTCATAATTCCATGCGAAAGTTCCATAAGGTGATGTTATTACACCTTCGTCTTTTAGAGGATGAACTGTAATTTGAGTAGTAAAGCAAATATCTGCTTGCCCATACATAACGCTTGTAATTGAATTTGTTGGTCTTCCATCTCCATACAGATATGTAGAAGCTTCCATTTTGATATTACCATAAGTTTGCGGGAAGCTGACCCCATATCTGTAACTTCCACCTGAACTAGCTATATAAGCTGCAACAGTGTAAGTAACACCAGCTTGAACAGGAATCGGACATATATCTGAATAAGACCATGAATTCGACGATGATACTGAAGCAGATGCAAGCTCACTACCAGTTGATTTATTCCATAGTTTTACTGTTTTAGTTCCATTAAAGAATCCACCGAGTTTGATTACATATCCGTCTGTCTGAGGTGTAAAATGATATCCCATAGTATAATTCCATGAATATCCGGTGCGAAGAGTTCCATATTCATTATCTGACCAGGGATATTCTTCTGAGTTCAAATCTGCACTTGTAGATACTCCTGAAGAATAGTTATATGATCCGTCAAAATTGAATACAGTGTAATAATACGTAATTCCTACTGTTATATCCGTATCTGTAAAACTGTTTTCCAATCCATTATATATCACTTCCCCATCATACGGATGTGATGGATATTCTGATGTTTTGCGAAGCAATCTGGATGCTGATTCAAATCTGTTTGGATAATCCCAATCAAGTTTTATACTGTTTCCTTCTGTACCAGCCTGAAAATTTTCAAATGGTTCAGGTTGCGTAAAATCAAAATAATCAGTTACCAATTGTACTCGATCATCACCCATCACATCTCTGACAGCATCTATGATCTGATGTTTATAAATATCACCATTACCACAAACTGAGTAAAGCGGTGTTGTAGATTCATAATCGCTTACAAGAAATCTCATTACACTGGCAGCCCCGGCAGGACCATAGTGGCTTATCATCCAATCGCAAGCGTCTGAAATCGAAATTCCAAAACCAGGCCAGTTATATAAGCCGGGGGCTTCTCCATAAAGAACGACATCAACATTTGGTGGTTCAACCACTTGAGCATGACCATATTCTAGATTTGTGTCAATAATACTACCTAATTGATAGGAAACAACAAAATCGTCCCCTAAACATCTTGAGCAATCATCATCATAGCAAGTCCAATCAAACATCATGAAATAATGCATGAAAGGAAGACTGGAATCATAATATACAGTGACATTATCCGACGATGTATTACCCAGTAGATCTGTCATTTGAACCGTCATTGTTCGATTACCATCACTTCCTGATAATTCCCATGAGTATAATTCAGATGTTGTCGATGTTCCATTATAAAGAATAGTTTTCATATCTCTTGTTCTTACAGGTGGATTACCGACTTCATTATATGCCACATTTTTACCAACATAATCCGTTTCTACAGATACAGTGATTCCACCGATTTCTTGTCCCGGAATAGGCGTGGATATATCTATTTGCGGATATGTATATTCAGTGATCATTATTTCACAAAATTTATAGGATACAGAATAAAACGTTGTAGGAACAAAAAAGAGCATATTCGATCCATCATTCGCTAGCACTGCTATATCTTCATTAACACACTGTGAATGGGCACCACTATCCCAAGTAATTATGACATAATCGCTATTCATATCACTTATCGTATATGTTTTTGAATTTAAAGATATTGATTCACCAAGGTTTAACAATCCGTAAAATGAATCTTCACTTGATGCATTAGTTACAACAATATCATCAAATGCCACATCACTGTTTCCATTACTATTCGTAACGGTTAAAGTTACTGTATAGTCTCCTGCTGTTAAGTATAAATGAGAAGGATTTTGTAAAGCAGAAGAAGCATCATCACCAAAGTTCCATTCCCATGAAATTATTGATGCACTACCTGGTATAGATGAATCTGTGAATTGGATATTGTCTGAGGTTGTCGGGGAAACCGGAGAATAAGTAAAGGATGCAGTGGGAGAATCAACTACAATAACCGACAATGAATTACTATAAACAGATTCCATATTATTATTATCTTTTACTTTTACTTTAACATTATAAGTTCCTGAAGAATTCCAAGTGTATGGAATAGTTACTGTAGTTCCTGAACTATATGAATCGGTCGTTATTGTTTCCAAACCAAATTCCCAAATGTATGTTATATCATCTCCATCCGGGTCTGTTGCAGTAGCAGAATAGAAACATGTAGTCCCAGTTAGGCAATCAGTTACCCCTGTCGGAACTTCGGGATTATTGGGTTTGTAACCTTCATAACTGATATCGACACTAGCAAAAATTGTTGATTTGTAGTGGCTATATATCTTAGAATAATAAGTTCTGTTATCATCCCATACAACGAAAAATTTGCTGGCAATATCTGGATATGCTACAGATGGTGAACCACTTGGTTCTGCAGAATCTGAACTGATTTGCCAAAAATTAGTAAAAACTTCATTATTACCTTCAGTAATTTCAGGATATTTTTTGGCATGAATTGAATAAGTATCGTTATAGTCATTATTCCAGGAAACAATAAAACTTCCATCTCCTCCACCATAATCTACTGATGGCTTATCTGATAAAATTTCATGATCGTGTACTGTAACAAGAAAAGGATTCATAAAAACAGAACCATCATCATTATATGTTTTCGCATAGATTTCAGACGTTTTTTCATAAGCTATGAAGAATTTTCCATCACCATAAGTAATATCATATTCACAGGAAACCGAAGAATCAATAGTAAACTTATTTGTAATAACACTTCCATTCAAATTATATATTTTAGCTACGAAATTACCATCTTCATGCCATATAATGAAAAATTTATTATTCCCGGCAGCAACTACCGGTTCGTTATTATCGTCATTGTCATCTTCACTTACTTTAAAATGTGAATTATATGCACTTCCGTTAGTGTTAAATATTCTGGCATATACGATGTCATCGGAAGGATAGGAATCTTCCCAAGCTACAAAGAATCTTGAGCCTGTATAAGCAACAGATATTTCATCATTATTACCACCAGTGTAAATACTAAATTGGTTGCAAACAGGAGTTCCATCAGAATTATAGATTCTACCATAGACATCAAAGTAATTATTACTATCCCTACGCCTCCAGCTAACGAAGAATTTCCCATCTCCATAGCATACATCAGGTCTAAACTCAGGAACACTATTACCGGCAATTGTAAAAGTACTTCCACTGGAACCGTCAAGATTGTAAAATTTTCCGTAAATATCACAGGCACCAGTGGTTCTATCGTCCCAAACTACCAAAAATTTATCATTACCATACGCTATCGAAGGTTTATTTGTAGAATATGTACTATTATGGATAAGATGTTCGCTATCACCAATAAATACATTATTCAAGGTAAGTTTCATTCCACCGAATTTCTCTGACTCTCCAATATTTAGAACTGAAAAATCCATTTTGTTATCATCATTTACATAAAAATAAGCTTGATCTTGTGCTTCAGTAACTTGTTTGAGTTGAGTAAACAAAGTTTCTCCTTTATCAGAAACTTTTACCCAGTCCCAACCTGCAGCTCCACCATCTCCCAGACTACTGTTATAACCGGTTCCGGCATCATAAATATTCTCGGTAGGATTAGCAGAAGTAATTCCAATAGAGAAATTTTCTAATACTTCATCTATACTTATAGTTTCATTTCCTTCATAATCAGTATAATCTTCTTCGGCTTCAAGGGTATAAGTTCCAAAAGGAACATCATAAAACATAACCCCATTGCCTGTATCGGATTTAGTAGTTCCATTAAACATAATATCAATATCATTACCAGTTCCACCATAAGAAGTAATATGAACTGCTTGTGCAACTTGATGATAAGTTATAATCACTTGATAATTTCCTCGCCCATCATTATCTTCTATTCCAAATTTGATATAATCGCTATAATCATTTGCATCAACAACATAATTTACTTCGTTTCCAGCTCCTGCTCCACCGATAACAGTGTTATTAGATTGGATGTCGGTTCGGATTTTAAGAGTAATTTCATCTGCAAATCCAAGTTCAACATTATCTGCCGGGATAACTCGGATATATATATCTTTGTTATCATCAATTGGATTAATTTTTGCCCAATCTTCAGTATCTGTTTCTAAATAATTAAGTGAACCACCTGTATGCAATAAATAATTTAGAGTTCCAATATCTTTTGCGCTTGAATAACTGTTACCTGCATCACCTGAACTACCAAAATCATATTGGTTTTCATTACAATAACTCACAAAATTTTGTATTTCAGCAGAAATTTCTGAATCTGTACTTTCACCACTTCCAATCTCCCATATAGTTGCACTATATGAAGGAGAAATGTTATAAGAGATCAAACTTCCTGCATTTAATTCAAAATCAAGTCCGGCTTCTTTTGAATAAGCCCATTTATTTGAACTATCATCATAGCTTATCAATTCAGCATAATTAACATTAAACGTACAGTAATCAGCAGTTGTATAGCTACCAAGTCGAACCTCGTCAATACCGAGTCTACCGTATGTTTTTATTACTAAATCACCATTATTTATTCCTTTTTCGATTTCAACACCTAATATTACATCAATATCCATTTCAACATTAGATAAACGCTTACTGACTTTTCCTAATTTAACGAGTTTCTTGGCAGGGAAAAAATTCCATTCAAAAGCTCCATTAACCACTCCATTAATATTAGTAGAAAGGTTCCCATATTGATCAAGAGATGCTGAAGCTGTTACAGACGCACTTCCGCTCAAAATAGAATCCTTTTTCCTTTTTCCTTCTCCTGTAATAGCCAAATCTGCTGTAAGATCACAGCTCCCATCATCATTTTTATTATAAACCATATCTACTGTAATTATTTTTATTCCAATTATTTCTTGTATTGCATCTCCAATTGGGGCAGGTACATCGCTACAATCTATATTACAATCAAATTCGATTGTTTCTGCAGAATACAGCATTGAAAAACACAGGGTAATAAAAATTATTGGAATACAATAATTTAATACTTTTCTTTGTCTCATTTTTTCTCCTTGTTCCGGCTTTGTTGCCGGACTATTTTGTTTTTTTAATGAATTTAACAATTTCGTGCGTTATATATCTAACACGTTAAATTTCGATAGTAAATTCTCTTGGTTAATACTCGGTTTTCATTTGTTTATTCCCCCCCCCCCTTTTCTTTATAATGAATAATGGATAATGAATAATGAATAATGGATAATGAATAATGAAAAATGAATAATGAAAAATGAATAATGAAGAGTTGGTGTTTTCATGTTTTCCTTCTCACTTCTCACAATTCTTCTCTTTCATCTTTTTCTTCGTTATTCACTATTCACTATTAGTTATTCACTGTTTTTTAATCATTTCATAGAGTTTGGATTTTTCTATTCCTAAAATTTTTGCAGCCTTGCTTACATCTTCATTGGTGAAATCTAAAATCCATTCGGCAATTTTGTTAGTAACATCTCTATTGATTATAGGTATAATACCATTAGCAGCTCTTTTTTCCTTGCTGAGAGCAAGAATGCCTTCTTGATTCATATGGATATAATCAGGTTTTTTCCTTACCTTTCGGTAAACGGTTGGGCAATTGTCGTAATTACTCATTTTTGTTCTCCATTTTTAACATATAATATTTGATATTTAAAATTGAATATTGGATTGGTAGTTGGTGGTTAGTTTATTTTCCATTTCTCCGTTTTCCTTTTTTCTTATTTTTTCTTGCTTTTCTTACAGATCCCGTTAATCCTTTTATGTTGTAAATCATAGTTCAGATATTTTCATTTTCCCCACTTCTATTCGTTAAAAAAAACTGATTTATATAATTGCAATATCAATGCCATTATGAATAGAAAAGAAAAAGCCACTTAGGGACAAACCCTAAGTGGCTATGTTTTATTAAGATAGATATTGATGATAATATTTCAGATTAAAATAATAAAAAAACTAAATCGGTGGGAAATACTCCAGTTGGTGTAAAATGCACCTCCACAGTGGGGTGTTTTACACCAATTAGTTATTCAATTTTTACATTAGATGATTTTATTCTGCGTAATGTACTTCTATCTATTCCTAATAACTTAGCTGCTTCATTAATGTTATTTCCTGTAAACCTAAGAATTTCATTTATAATTCTCTTTTTTAAAATTGTCATAAGTTCACTCTTAGGAGATTCTTTGGCTTTAATTATATCGTCATCAGTTAATAATAAATGATTATTATTAGAATTAAAATCACTTGAACTTCTTTTTTGAAATTGATTTTCTACCGAATTTAAAGATAGTTCCAAATCTTCCACCGAAATATACTCAGATTCACTCATTATTACAGCTTTTTCAATTTTATGCTGTAGCTCACGAACATTTCCTGCCCATTGATATGTTTCTAATAATTCTATAGCTTCTTTCGTAAATCCTTTTATATGCCTGGTTCTTCCGTAAAGCTTGAGAAAATAGTCAGCGAGAATTAGCACATCATCTTTTCGCTCTCGTAAAGGTGGAAGTTCTATAGGAAAAACATTCAATCTATAATAAAGGTCTTCCCTGAATTTTTTTTCCGAGATCATTTTTTCCAGATTTTTATTGGTAGCAGCTATTACCCGTACATTCACTTTTATCCTTCTTGTTCCACCTATTCTTCTGATATTTTTTTCCTGAAGGAAACGAAGTAATTTTGGTTGTAAATACATAGGAAGTTCACCTATTTCGTCTAATAAGATCGTGCCACTGTCGGCAGCTTCAAAAAGTCCTTTTTTTTGTGAATAAGCTCCGGTATATGAACCTTTTTCATGTCCGAATAACTCACCTTCGATCAGTTCTGCTGAGATAGCACCGCAATCCGCAATAATAAAAGGTTTTTCATGCCGGAAACTTGCATTATGAATAGCACGGGCTGTGAGTTCTTTTCCGGTTCCGGTTTCACCATAGAGCAAGACGGAACTGTCGGTTCTCGCTACTTTCCCTATTTGAGAAAATACGGTTTTCATAGTCTTGCTTTTCCCTAAGATCATTGCTTCACCTTTCATTTTTTTGTGTAAGTCTATTATCTCTTCTTCGAGAAGTCGTTCTTTTACCTTTTCCGCTTCAATTGCTTTTGCATGTAGACGAGTATTTTCTATAATCATGGCAAGTTGAGATGCCACTGCGGAAAAAATGGAAAGCTCGGACGGAGAAAATTGTTGTAAAGCATATTGACTATCCACATAGATAACTCCGAGAAGTTTATCTTTTATTTGCAGCGGAACGCACATAGCACTTTTAAGATTCAAATAAATCTGGCTTTGAGTAGCTTCTTCATCGCTAATATCTTTCAGACAATAGGGAATTCCGGTTTTTATGACTTCATCTATTAGGGTTTTACTATAATTGTTTCTTTCTGTTAGAAGTTCACCTTTGTTGTGTTTAGCGAGTTTTATTTCCCAATCTTTTTTATCTTTTTTTAGAATAAATAAGCATCTTTCAGAATTAGTAATTTCAAGAATCGTATCAACAATTTTATCAAACAGATCTTTGTAATTCAAAACGGAAATGGAGGTTTTTATGCTTTGCAATAACATCTCCACATTACGATAATCTCTGATAGGATCACCAGTGAGAATATCAAAAATATGGCTTTGTTTTATATTTGAATAAGAATTCTTCCATGTTCTGAAACAATTTCTTCCAACAGCTTTAGCTGCATATAAGGCATCATCTGCATACTTAAGAAGTTGCGATAAATCTTTTGTGTTCTTATTAAATTCACTTATTCCGATACTTACAGTTATTTTAGTTCCTGAAAATTCTGTTGAATTAACAACTTGAAGCAATTCCTCAGCAACAATTTCAGCTTGTTTAATATTTATATTGTTAAGAAGAACAACAAATTCATCACCACCATAACGAGCACAGATATCTGATGATCGGAATTTTTTATTGAAAATTTCACCAAGTGTTTGCAGAACTTGATCTCCCTTTGGATAACCGTAAGAATCATTGATATTTTTGAATAGATCAACATCAATCATCAGTAAACAAAAAGTGGATTTATGAGTTTTATGAAATTGAATTTCGGAATTCAATCTATCTTCAAAATAGGGTCGCAAGTAAAGCCCAGTTAGAGAATCAACATTTGTTTTTTCATAGAGAAGAGTATTTATCAAAGTGAAGGAAGCTTGATCTGCAATCGCTTGCAAGAGATTTAGATTTTCACCTTTAAACTTAGTTTCTTCGGTTATCTTTGTACTATCAAGATAAAGTATTCCGAGAAATGCACTTTGCGTAGGAAAATATTTTCTTTTTTCATCATCTCTATTAAGCTCTGATTTTCTTCCAAGTGGAATGCACATTACAGATTGTAGTTTCAAATCTAACACACTTTGAGCTTTATCAATTTCCTTAAATTCCGCAATATTGGGAACAAAAAGCGGTTTTCCTGTTTTTATTACCTTATTGATCACAGTTTGTGAGATTAGACCTGTCCCGAAAGCTTTCGGGAGAAATTTGAAATTTGATGTTTGAGTTGCATTTTCTTTTTCTTTATTTTTAATTTCTAATTCTTTCCCTCTTTCATCTCTTGCTATTTCTACCTGCAATTCTCCCTGCTCATTATAAATCAGTAAAAAACCTCTTTCAGCATCAACGAAACGAACGCTGAGATCAACTATTTTCCGATAAAGCTCAGATGAATGTAAGTTGTTCAGCTTCAGAACGATATCAATAAATTCGGAGAAATATTTGGCTTGATGATTCACCACCCCGATACAGTCATCCTTCCTTACGGGACAGGCAGAGGACACAGAGAGCACAGAGTTTTTTTCTTCTTTTTCTTTTTCCTTTTTCCCTTTTCCCTTTTCCCTTGTCTCTTCTTCTTCTTCCATCTCTTCTATTCTTTCTATATATTCTTTATTGGGTGTTTTCTTATACAGTTCCTGATATAGTTTTAACGCTTTTTCTCTGTATTTTTCTACATTTATCCCGAACGCTTTTGGGACTAATTTCTCATTTCTAATTTCTTTTTCCATTTTCCATAGTTCATAACTCAAAATAGCAATTTGTTCTTTATTACCTTTCACCTTCGATAACATATCTTCAAGCTCTTTTATAGCAGATAATTTGTTTTGACTTTTGGTATCTTGGTGAAATGTTATCTTAGCAGATAATACATGAATATAAAAAAGAAGGTTTTCTTGATTTAATTCTCTCGCAATTTTTTGTGATTGTTTATTTGATTTACTTGCTTTTTTATATTTTTTTAGTATGAAATAGAGATCGCTTTTAGAAAAAAATTGTCCGCCAATACTGGATTTTAATCCTAATTCTTCAGACAGAGAAATTGCTTTATCAAAATTTTCTTCTGCTTCTGAATATCGTTTTGTCTTTTTATAAATGTTTCCTATGTTTTCTAAAACAATGCTGCTAAGTTGTTTATTGCCGAGTTCTTTACAAATTTCCAGGCTTTTATTGTAACACTCCATTGCTTTTTCATAATTTCCAAGGTCATCATTGATAATTCCTATGTTCACTAAAGTGCTGCTAATATATTGTTTATAATCGAGCTCCTCAGAAATTTTCATCCCTTTATAAAAATAATTCATTGCTTTTTTATAATTTCCCTGAGTTCGGTAGATATTTCCTATGTTACATAAAGCAATACACATAGCTTTATTATCTCCAAGTTCTTTAAAAGATTTTAAACTTTTTTTATAATATTTCATTGCTTCTTCAAAATTGCTCTGATAGTAGTATACATTCCCAATATTTCCTAAATCAATGCACATTGTTCGTTTATTACCGAGTTCCTCAGAAATCTCTAAGCTTTTCTTATAATATTCCATTGCTTTTTTAAAATTACCCTGATATACGTAGATATTTCCTATGCTCCCTAGATCAAGACAAATATTTTGCTTATTCCCAAGTTCTTCAGAAATTTCTAAGCTCTTCTTATTATAATTCATCGCTTTTTCGTAATTACTCTGATATTGGTAGATAACTCCTATGTTACATAACGTATTACCGATACCTTTTTTATCTCCGAGTTTTTCACAAATTTTTAGACTTTTTTTATAATACTCCAATGCTTTTTCGAAATTGCCCTGATTTGTGTAAATAATTCCCCTGTTCGCCAAAATGGTGCTGATACCTTTTTTATCTCCAAGTTCTTTATGAATTTTTAGGCTTTTTTTATTATATTTCATTGCTTTTTCGTAATTATCTTGACTATTATAAAGAAGTCCTATGTTCCCTAAAACAATAGCGATATTTTTTTTATTCCCGAGTTCCTCAGAAATCACCAAGCTTTTTTTATAATATTCCATTGCTTTTTCTTTATTTCCCTGATTATTAGAAGTAACACCTATACAAATAAAGATATTACAGCGTTCTTCTTTATTATCTAAACCATTAAAGATATTTAAAGATTCATCAAATAATTCCAGAGCTTTTTTATAATTCCCTTTATTATCTAAAATATTTCCAATAAGTTTCTTACTTTTTCCTAATAATAATTTATCATTTATTTTTTCAGACAAAGATAAAGAATATTCAGCAATTTTTAAATAATCATCCCATTTGCCTATAAGTTCAAAAATAACACATTTTTTATGCAGGATTTCTATCTTTTTTTTCTTATTTTCCTGAATTTTCAAATCTCCAAGATTTTTAAGTAACTTATCATAGTAACCTATTGCCTTTTCATTTTCATAATTGTCTTTTGCCTTATCACCAGCTTTTTCAAGATAATGAATGATTTTTTCATTGTCATCCGTATGACTGTAATGATTTGCCAGTTCATCAAGATATTCATTAATATTCTCTTTATAAATATTTTCAATTTTTTGAGCGATATGGTGATGAAATTCTTGTTTTTCTGTTATTTCTTCTTCGATAACTTCACGGATTAGAGAGTGAGTGAAAGTGTAGGGAGAAAACTGGAAACTGGAAACTGGAAACAGAAAATTGTTTGTTTCTATCTTTTGCTGTTTTTCTAAAATTGGTTTATTCCTTATTGTTCCTTCTCCTTTTTTTAGGAGAAGGTTAGGATGAGGTTCTACGATTGGTAAACCAATTTTTTCTTCGTCATTTTTGAATTGACTTGAAACTAATAGCTCTTTATTTTCTAGATCTTTGAAGAAATCTTTCAAGTTAATATCAATTTTTTTGGGAAGTATTTGTTTGAATTCTGCTATGTTTATAGGTTTATCCAGTAAAGTAAAATATTGTAAAACTTTTTTTCCATCATTTGATAATCTGAGATTTTCTATACTTTTCTTAATTATTTCTTTCAAATTCTTAGGAATTTCAATATCTTTTATTGGCTTTAATAATTCCCATTTTAATATTTTTCTGCTTATTAATCCTTTTTTTACGAGAGACTTGATTAATTGTTGCAAAAAGAATGGATTTCCCCCAACTTTTTTACCTATTTCAGAGATTTCTACTTGCAAAGAATCAGAAATATAATCTTCACCGAAAATCGCTTCGATATAATTAGATACATCTTTTGTATCAAAAGGATGGAGTTCAATTTCTTCTAATCGTTTTTTGTCTCTTAGTTTTGTAAGAGTGGTTTCAATATTATTGATTTCTTCTTCTCTAACACTGCTGAATATAAACAGATTTACTTTGGAATCTTTCACATTTTCAATTCTGGTAATTTTATACATCAATTCCTGCAGAACTTCCAGACTTGCTTCGTCCGCCCAGTGTAGATCATTCAGATAAATTGTCACTTTTGAATTTTGTTGTTTTGAATATTCCAAAAGAAAATTTGTTATGTTTTGAATAAGTATCTCTCGTTCTACTTTCGGTTCTTGAACAGGATTTACTATGATTTCTGCAAATATTTTATGAGCTGATAGTATTTTCTTTAATTCAGGTCCAAACTTCTCAATTATTTCTTTAGATGCACAGGGTAAAATATCATTCAAAATATCAATAAAAGGAGCATAAGCTTTGGTGATTTTCTCTCGGCAATTCGCTTCGAGAAATTCAATATTTTTGAGCTGACAATATTTCCTGAATTCATGGAACAATCGGCTTTTGCCTATACCAACTTTACCTTTGACAAGAAAAATTTTGTTGCTATTATTTATTTCTAAAGATTTTTTTAACTTTGCCAACTCATCTTTCCTGCCAACAAAACCAGCTCCAAGTACGTAAGATTCTCGGGTTTTTGCTATTTCTAAAGAAAAGTTTCTTTTTAAATTTTTATTAATCGAATGAATTATTTCCGAACAATATTGAAACCTGTTTTCCGGAAAGAAATCTAAAATTATTGAGATTATTTCTCGAATATTGGGATTTTTTATGACTTTGACAATATTATTTTTGTAATTGGAAAACTTGTTGTCACTTTTTAAAATTTCGAATATTTCCGATGTAGATTTATTATGATAAAAATTCTTTCTTGTAATCAATTCATAAAATACCATGCCGGTTGAGAAAATATCTGATCTGTTATCCGCTTTTCCTGATAAAATTTCCGGAGCCGCATATATTAAAGAACCTTTTGTCTTGTGTTCTTCATTTTCTATATCGGATAAACCAAAATCGGTTATTTTTATCTTATTGCCTTTGATGAGAATATTGCTCGGTTTAATATCTCTATGAAGGATATTTCTGCTATGGATAAATCCCAGAGTTCTACATAAAGAAACGATAATATCCAGAGTTTTCTTTTCGTCCAATTTCTGTTCTAATTTTAACAATTCTCCAAGTGTTTTTCCATTTACATATTCCATCGTAAGATAATAAAAATCCTGATATCTTTCAAATCCGAAATCATAAACTTGTACCAGATTCGGATGTCTAAGTCTGCTCATGATTTCAAATTCTTTCTTGAAATACGCTAAAACATTGAAATTGACAATCTCTTTCCTAATTGTTTTCAAAGCCTTGAGTTCATTACTTCTGAAGGAATCTTGTACTTTATAGACAATTCCCATACTACCTTTACCAAGTTCTTCAATAATTCGGTAGCGATTAGCGATTATTAAAGATTGTTCTTTTTTGTTCCCCATTTTTTGCTCCCCTTTTCCCTAAAATTGTTGAATTTTTCTTTTGTAGTATTCAACTTTTTTTGTGCGTTGAAAAATTTTGTTTCAAAAGCTTGAATTTTCTTTAGAAGGTCAAACAATAATTTATTTTTCTAACATTTCCATTTTTCAATATATATTCTTGATGAATTTGAAAAAAAGCGAAATTTGTCATTCTGAGCCTTTCGGCAATGCTCAGGATGACACTTTAAAATTTAATGTTTTTATGAGGTCATCATTCTTTTTTGAAAAAGGTTTTTTTTAGTAATGAAACAATAAAGCCCTGTATTTACAGGGCTTTATTTATGAATTTTATTTAACTCAGAGAGTTATGTGTCACTATTTAATCATCATCATCTTCTTTACATCCGTAAATTCATCTGCATTTATTTGGTAGAAATATACTCCTGAAGATACTTTACGATCATTATTGTCTTTTCCGTTCCAGACTATACTGTGATTACCTGTTTCCTTTTTCTCATTTACCAATGTTTTTACGAGTTGTCCTTTTATATTGTAAACTTTCAAGCTTACATTATCGGTTTCTTTTAGTGAGAAGTCTATGGTTGTTTCTGGATTGAATGGATTTGGATAGTTCGGTGAAAGAGAATAGATGTTTGGAAATTCAGGAATTTCTTCTTCGGTTTCTGTGGTAAGACCTCTAATATTACCAATTACTTCAATCTCTGAATATGTATGCCAACCTGAACCGGATTTTCTACAACGGACATATCTATAATTGCTATCTACATTAGACATCTTTCCTAAATAATATCTTGCTTAATTTTTGGTCTAACATATTTTGTCTTAAATAAAAATTAATAGGTAACAAAATGGATAAACTTGAAAGTGTAAGGCAAAAAAGTCCTGAAGATTTCCTGAGGGATATAGGCTTTCCGTTAGATATCTTTTGGGATATAGCTCAAAAAGTTAGTAATTATATCAAGGATCAAAAAGAAAAAAGACCGATAACAAAGCGAGGACTGAAAGCACGAATGTCTATTGAAAATAAGTTGTTGCTAACTATCTACTATATGCGACATTATATGACTTTTGCAAGATTAGGTGAAGAATTTAATATTAGTGAATCTTACGCAAATAAAATATTTCATAAAATTACAGATATTCTTGTTAAGATTCTTAAATTGAAAAGTCGCAATGAACTATTAAATAGTGAGTTAGGCACGTTGTTAATTGATGCAAGTGAGCAACCAATTGAACGACCCCAAAATAAACAAAAGAAATATTATTCAGGGAAAAAAACGGCATACTGTAAAGATTCAATTAGTTGTTAGTTTAACCCCTACTTTACCACTTATATAGCCTAAGCCCCTATTAACACTCACAATGGCAAAA